>JBEKKY010000042.1:0-15156 GCA_050010475.1 Acidobacteriota bacterium
AGGGCACTGAACGGTGCCCTCGCAAAGGAGCAACATGCCGCAACAGAAAAAAGTATCCCTGGCCGAGATGAAAGTCGGAATCTTCGTCCTCATTGCTCTGCTGCTGTTGGCAATTGTGATTTTGCAGCAAAGCTGGGGCGTCAGCTGGTTTTCGAAATCGCTCAAGATGCTGACGTACCTTCCGGATGTGGGCGGCCTTAAATCAGGAGCTCCCGTATGGCTCGCTGGAATCGAAATCGGTCGAGTGCGCAAAGTTAGCATCGTTCCCCCTGAAGTAATTGCCGGAAATGCCAAGATATACCGACATATCGAAGAAATAAAAAAGCAGATTGAATCTATCGATCCGAAGCTGCCTGGAAGCCAACACACTATTGGGGACATGCGGGATGAGATCCGAGATCTAAAAAACGATATTCGGCTCGTTGAAGTTCAGGTGGAAATACGTCCTCAATATCTGGGCCGTATCAGCCGGGATTCTGAAGTCAGCATCGAATCCAAGGGATTGATCGGCGACTCCTTCATCAACATTTCTCCCGGCACATACGGCGAATTGCCCCCCAAAAGGGGAGAGTACTACGTCATCGAAGGCGTACAGCGCCCGGGCTTCCGCGAAATTATGACCGGTGCCAACGACGTAGTTGCAAATTTCGGCATTCTTTCCGAACAGTTCAAGAATATCTTTATGAAGATCAATGCCGAAAAAGTGGGGACCGGAGTCGCGAATTCGCTCCAGGATCTACAGACGACGGTTCGCCAGGCTAGTCAAACTTTTTCACGGGCAACAGTTTTGATCGATGACCTTCACAACGGCAAAGGAACCTTTGGCAGGATTACCTCCGATCCTGCGCTCTATGAGCGCCTGAACGCTTCACTGGAAAAGTTCGATAACATCGCGGAAAGCATCCAAAACGGCAAAGGAACCATCGGAAAGCTCATCAATGATCCTGCGGTGTTCGATTCGGCCGCCGCAACACTCAAAAAGGCTGAGCAAGTTATGGATAGAATCGAAAAAGGGGATGGAACGCTGGGAAAGCTTTCCAAAGATTCGGAGCTCTATGAAAGAAGCAAGACCGCTCTGGAACGCTTCGCTTCTCTTGCCGAGCAGATTGACCAGGGAAAAGGGACGATGGGAAAACTGTTGAAAGATCCCGGGCTTTACAACAACCTCGATCAGTCGACTGCCGAAATGACTAAACTTCTCTATGATTTCAGACAGGACCCGAAGAAATACCTGACCATCCGAGTTCGCATCTTTTGAAAAGCAGGAGATTGCCGCAAGCATCGTTGCACGCCCTCGATTTCGGATTACAGAAATCCGCACGGTGAACCCGGGATTTGAGCTTGACAAGGATTTTGAATCTGTCTAGCCTAACGCCATGTTTAGCCATGCGATTGGCCGTGGAGGAAAGTTCCTCCTGGACGGCATTGTCCAAATTTTATGCCGCTATAGAATCAATCCCAATATTCTTACTTTTATCGGCGTGCTCATCAGTTTTTGGGCAGCGTTTGAATTCAGCTATGGCGCCTTCTTTCACGCAGGACTCGTCATTATTCTCGCCGGGATGTTCGACATGTTGGACGGCGAGGTTGCCCGGGTCTCCCGGTCAGAAACAAATTTTGGCGCATTCTACGATTCCGTAATCGATCGCTATTCCGATGTCATTATTTTGCAGGGGTTGATGGTTTATTACGCCAGGAAACAAATGCTCGGCTATGTTGTTCTGGTGGGAGTTGTTTTCATGGGTGCGGTCCTGACGAGCTACGCCCGCGCCCGCGCCGAATCTCTCATTCCCTCGTGCAAAGTTGGATTTATGGAACGGCCCGAACGGATCGTTCTTCTTATCATCGGCGCGCTCGCCAACCGCATGGAAGCTGTATTGTGGGTTCTGGCCGTGCTCGGAAACTGGACGGTCATTGACCGGATCTATTACACCTGGAAAGAACTCCCAAAACCAAAGATATCGAATTCTTCAGGATCCATGCCTTCTTCAAAAACTCCCCTTACCAACTAAAACCGTTGAATCTCTACCCCTGCGGGGAGCTTCTGCTCGAACTTTGAATCGGGGATGTTGGGGTTAATCTTCTCATCGGAAAACGTAACCAGAAGAAAATCGTTGTTCGTTTCCTGAAGTTTTATCTGAATCGGGATTCCAGAAGATTTTTTAACCCACCAAACAATCAAAGCATAGAGGTTACTTGTTTTTGGATTTTTAGGTTTTAGGTTCAACAAAGCACAGGGGCTTCCTCCAACAGACTCTTCACCCTGATAGGAAATATCATAATTCTTTTGCAGCTCCGCTGGAGGCTGGCCGATCCCGAGGGCCAGGTATTCGGCCGAGTTTTCCCTGCTTTTGCCGAGATTATGGATCTGAGCCTCCTTGATTGTTGGCCGGTAGATTGTTATCAGCTCCCCCTTGATAGTCAGAATCACTCTCGCCGGGCTGGTTATATCCTGGCGCATCATCGTCGATCTGTCTTTGGCACGAGCCATATAAAATTCGCCCGTTTCCACGGTTCCGAATTCCTTCAAGACCGCCGTATATTGTTTTTTCGAAATTTTCGCATGGAAGCTGCGGAAGCCCTTTCCTGCCGCTTCCATTTGCCTGTAAACCTGCTGGAGCTCCGGATTATCTTTCCCCTCCGCACCCCATCCAATGGAATGAACGACAGGCATAAAGCAGGCCGCTGCAAAGAGAAGAATTTCGAGAAATCGCCGGCGGTATGGAAGAAGCGGTTGAGTTTTATCTGTTTTCATCGTTGTGAATTGTTCTGCTGAGAGACGACGCGAGTGTTTTGAATCGACGAAGGCGGCTTTGAGGTTCTCCCGGAAATAAAACAGCTTGGAGGAACGAGAAAAACAAAAGCCAAAATCAGAGCGCAGATGATGTCGTATTGCACCGTTCCGCGCTCATAGGACCAAACGAAGATGTTCCGCGCTATTCTCCTAACGCTTGCCATCGAATTCAGTAAAGCCTCTCAAATTCAGGCTCATATGAGAATTTGGATGCAGGATTGAGAATCTGCCCATCCTTCATTTCCACCACACGGCTAGCCATTGAAGCCGCTTCAGCATCATGCGTAATCATCACGATCGTCTGGTTGAGCTTTTCGTTAAGGTCTCTGAGGATTTGAAGGACCGCACGCGAATTTCGGGAATCAAGGCTCCCGGTTGGTTCATCTGCGAGCACAATGGACGGCCGGTTGATTATGGCCCTTGCGATGGCGACCCGCTGCTGTTCACCACCGGATAATTCTGCGGGTCGGAAATGAATTTTATCGCTGAGTCCCAGCATGCCGATAATATGTTCGACTCCATTCGGGCTCAGGTGCCCATTCCCGTGGATCTTCTTTGCCAGTTCAATGTTTCCTTTGGCGGAAAGTGTCGGCAGCAAATTGAATCTCTGAAAAACGTATCCAATTTTCTTTCGGCGCACCGCCGTACGTTCAGAATCAGTTAGTTTAGAAATATCGACGCCATCCAGCAGAATCTTCCCGCTTGTGGGCGGCAGCAAACCGCCTATTAAATGCAGCAGCGTCGATTTCCCGCATCCAGACGGACCCATGACAGCTATAAATTCACCGTGACGGACTTTGATGTTGACGTTGTGTAAAGCCGGGACTTCCACTTTTCCTGATCGATAAGTCAAACTCAGGTTTATGGCTTCTATAGCACTGGTCGAAGATGAATCCGTCATATTTCGTCCGTATTCCTACTTATAGCTTAAAGTCCTTGCGCGAGGCATCCCGGCAGCCCTGCACGCAGGATTTTCGGCGCCTGGTGCTCTCGCTGCGAACCCCCGGCACAGCCCCGAATCAAATCGTCAAAGCGCATTGCAACCCGTAGGGTCGGAAACGCGGCATAAACTCTTTTGCAAACAATCTCATCAATTCCGATTCCGAAAAGTGCGCCCGAACAACGTATCATAACAGATTCTTTCGGAATCATGGCAATTATAAAACCATAGATCGCCGCCAAAGATTTGAGAATTCCAATTCAGGGATCCTGACATTATTCCCCCAATCAGCGGCAGGATCGTAATTCAAAGGGCAACTGCCAGGGTGTTGACAAAGCGCACTTTGGACGAGATCGGTTGTTTGACTTGATGAGGGATTCCATCTCCAGACGCTTGCTCCTCTACTTCTCTTTAAGATGAACAACTTCGGCATTCGGAGGAAGGAGAGGCAATTCAAATGCATCCTCCGGAAGATCCGGACTGTTGACCTTCCAGTCCGTGAACCTCAGGTCAAGAGTGTATTTATCCAGGGGGCGGTCGATTTGGATCCGCTTCGGCAGGGATAATCCCTCTTTCCGGACCTCATCGAAGTAACGAATGTCGCTTACCACCTCATCCTGGTCTCCGAATACCTGCTGGCGAGCAATCGTCAGCCCGGAACGCTCAATCCAGATTTTGCGGATAGTGCGCATTATGGGCCATTTGACTTCCTTTTGTATCGACAGAACGTAATAGCTGGAGCGCCCATCCACTTGCTGCTCACGAACCACCCAGGTATCGGGCGCGTCCGGAACGATGCTTTGAGGAAGTATTGCCTCGAAAATGTGCGAACCTCGGATTGGAACCGCGAAATCCTTCTCTCCTGACGGGCCTTCCATCATTAATTCCCTGGCGCTGTTCTTCCCGGCATAAAGCCTATTCTCTCTCGGAGACCAGACCGAAAAATCATCGCCAACAGAAACCACATCCAGCAGCGTGGAGTTTACTATGGGAGCCTTAATCACCAGATGGACGGAGTCGGGTCGCTTCAGCAATATATATCCGCCAACAGCCTTGTACTTGTCGAGTTCTAAGCTTGTGCCATTTTCTATCTTTTGCGACGACGTAAAAGCCAATTCCACTTCGTTGCACGACAAGTTATTGACTTTGTCATACCTGCGAAGGATTTCCAGCAGCTCTTCATGACTGGCGGTTTTGGCCTGCCGAATCCCTTGAGGCACATCGACTTTGATCTTGGTTTTGATGCTGCATCCGGAAGCGGAAATCCAGATTACCGGAAACAACGCGGATAAGAGTAGAATTCCGGTCCTGTAACGGATAACTCTAAATGAAGGCAATTCCAAAGTTTCTCTCATCGCTCGGATAGTCAAAAGCGCCGTGAATCTAACAAAGTAGAAGATACTTGTCAATTTCCGATTGATGCCTGAAAAGAAAACTTGAATTCCTGCAGCTTGCCGTTTGGAAATCGCAAGTCCAAATGGCTGTAAGTATTTGACACCGAACGGGCCGGAAAGTAGAATGGCATTTCCAGCGTGGAAACAGCGCATATCTTGAGCAGAGAGGGAACCCTCTGCAGAGTTCCAGCCTAGCTATGGGAACGTTTTCAGCAGACTTAAAATCCGAACGGGAAAAACGCAAAGTCTCATTATCCCAAATAGCAGCGGAAACACGGATCAGTTTGCGCCACCTCGAGAGTCTCGAGGAAGGCCGGTTTGCCGATTTGCCCGGAGGCATCTATACCCGAGCGTTTCTGAAAGCCTATTGCGAGATCCTCAAACTGGATTCGCAGGATATAATGCAGCGCTATGAAGTTGAGGTTGTTCCACTTTCTGAAAAACCTCTCAAGACTCGAGTCCAAATACCTAAGCAGAGTTCCACGTTTGTGATCCATCCGTATATCGTATGGAGCCTCCTGTTGCTCATTTCTGCAACCGGGCTCTTCTTCAGCAAGAAATGGATTACTGCGATCTTTTCTCCCTACTTCTCCCATTCTCCCGCTGCCAGTCGTTACGAATCCGTTCAGCCGGTAGTGACTCCTGGGCCGCCGGAACCGGCTCCGCTATCGGCCTCCTCGCCTTCCACCTCCACGCCAGATTCCACGGTAAATACATTTGTTGGGCCTGTTGCTCCTTTCCCGGCTCCTGCGCCCGCTGAGCCGTCGGAAACATCCGCCTCATCAGCTCCGCAGTCGGCACCTGCAACCAACCCAAGAGCGCTACGACTTGAGATCGATGTAACCGACAAATGCTGGATTTCCCTTAATCGCGACGGCAAACTCGCTCTTCGCAAAATATTGCAGCCTGGAGAGGTCCAGTCATTCGACGCCGCAGAAAAGTTCCAGATCGTCCTTGGAAATGCAGGTGGAGTCCGTCTGAAAATAAACGGCAAACCTGCAAAACCACTTGGGAAACCCGGGGAAGTTTTAAAAGTTCTGATCAACGAACAAAACCTGCAGGACATCCTTGACAAAACCGCAGGTTAGAGAATGGCCCAAAACAACCTGCTTCAACTCCTTCTGAACGGCACAGCCACCAAAAAGGTTCGAATGCTGGTTGCCAGCGGGTCTACACCCATTCCAATCAACCAGACAATCGAGATCCTTGTGCTGCTTCTGAGCGACAGCGACCCCGAAGTCTCCTCTCGCGCCGAGCAGACGTTGAGATCTCTGGGCAAAGAAGAAATAATTGTTTGCCTTCAAGCTCCTGAATGTTCTCAATCCGTCCTGGAATATTTTGCACGCAGCGACACTGACGATCGTATCCTGCAGACCATTATTTCAAATCCTTCCGCATCCGGAAAAATTGTCGAGAAGCTGGCACTGTCTGTTCAAGAGCACCTGCTGGAAAGAATCCTCGATAATCGAGTTCGCATCCTCCAGTTTCCGGCAATTCTCAAGAACATACAGAAAAACCCTCGAGCGACTCCTGAAACCCGGAGGGTAGTGGCGGAGATAGATCTCGAATTCTTTGGAGGCAAGAAGAAGGAATATGTAATCGAAGCGCCTGTTGAAACGGCAGGTTCGAACGACCAGGATTCAATATTGCCGATCGAGTCCGCAATTCCTCTCGACGACCTTTCTCTCGAAGGACTCCCCGTCGATAGCGAAGCGCGCCAGGCGGAGTTGATCAAAAAGATCTCTTCCCTTTCGGTGCGGGAGAAGATTCGGTACGCACTGTTCGGAACGCGGGAAATCCGCACGATCATGGTGCGAGATACGAATAAGGAAGTGGCCCGCAGCGTTCTTCGAAGCCCAAAACTCACCGAGAATGAAGTAGAAGGCATTTCTGCCATGCGCGGAGTCGCTGAAGAGATTCTCACAGAAATTGGAAACAGCAAGGAGTGGATAAGGAGTTATATGGTTGTTCACAATTTAGTCCGAAATCCGAAAACCCCTCCTGCCATTTCCCAGCGCCTCCTTTTTAGGATTCGCACCAAAGATTTGACATTGCTGGCACGGGATCGAAACATACCCGAAGCCGTCAGACATAACGCAACTCGCGCTTTAAATCAGCGGACAAGGCTATCTCCATGACGAAAGCGAAGACTTCCCCAAAACTCAAGATTCAGCACCATGAGATTCTTCAGGCATCCGAGAACTATGCCCGCCTAATCGACGGTTACCGTGATGAGGTTTTGACTCAGGCTACGCGGACCATACGTCTCCTCGGAAGAAAGAGCTCGGCCAGAATTATCCATACACTTCTTGGCTATGAGGTCCAGGCATCCTACAAAAGGATCCAGTGCCCCGACCTTGTGACGGCACGCTATTTGCGCCTGTTCTCCGAACTCGGCTGCCACTCCATCAAACTGCCTTACGACCCCACACGCACCGAGCATCTCATCCCGGTTTTTGAAGCGCCCCTCAACAGCCTCAAGGAACGGATTCGCGAGCTTTTTCCACGCGATTCATCCACTCAGCAATACGTACTTCGCAAAATTTACGGAATCATCCGCGAGCAGATTGCGGACATCACACGCGCTGCGTCCGGGCCGACTGCACTTCAGACCAGCCGGGAAGAACTTTATTCATAGTCAACCGCCATGGTCCGCAGGTCTCAGGAGAGCTTTGGAGTTGGATCACGCCAAACTCTTTGCCGCCGATCGAAATTGTTTCTTATGCCCTCTGGGGAGAACCAATTTACAGACTTTCAAGCCGGCAGCTTCATCAAATCCAAATAGACAGAGTAATGAAATTATCGCTATAGCAACCGCTGCGAATTGTGCTATAAGCTACTATTCTAGCAAACGGTATAGGGGGTAGGATCTGGCTGTGCGAGGACATCCGTGGTCCTCGCGTGCCAGGTTTCTTTAAGACCATGCGGAATTTCCCTGAAAGTCATTTTGGGGATTAAATGGCTCCGAAGAGCCTGATTTAGAGAGGACGAGGTCATGCAATTTCCTAAAACTCTTTGTTCAATGGTTCTTGCACTCCTGTTTTTCTCGTGGACCGTTTGGGCCCAGGAGAAAGCTGATCGCGAATTGGAAATTCACAAGAATGTAAAGCTGATCGAACTCGGCAACGCTCCTGATCTTCCCGAAGATTTGTTCAAACAGTATCGAGCCTTCTTGCCGCTGCTTGAAGATTCCCTCAAATCCATTACGACGGATCAACCGGATGAATGCTCTCTGACGATCCGAGCAAGCGCCGACATGAAGGAAGTGGGATCCGCAAAAACCAAACGTCCTTTGGCACGCATTACGGCCTTCCGCAGGAATTCCAAACAGGAATATGTGGGTCTGTTTATACTCTACAGCTACCAGACAGCTGGACCTGTAAACAAAGAGGAGACATCGCAGTTTCTGAAGAAGCAGGTACTGGAACCGGCCGAGTGTCATAAAACAGAGTAGCTGTCTCGGGAAATTTGGATCTGCCAGGATTCAAACACCGGAAGGGGATGTTGTTCCCTGCCCGGTGACGAGGGGTCCGGTTCATAGTGCATCGGTGACCAGCTATGCTAGTCACCGGTTTCCTCTTGAAGGCTCACTCTCAACTTCGGAGTTGGGGGTTATTGCTTCGGCTCAGCTAAAAGGTCCCGACGGACTACTTCCAGTTCCTGAGATGGAATCACAAGCCGGACAAGGCGCCCGTTTTTGTTAATCGCCAGCGTTCCGCCCCACATCCCGACAAACTCCACCTGGAAATTCCGTATCGGCAGTGTGCCGATCTTAAGGTCCAGTTTGTCGTCTCCGATATACGTTAATGCAACCGGGACATCGTTCCCGATCAGTGGGAGAAAGTCGGGAAAGGTTTGGCGTCCCCCTTTTTGGGTATCGTATCTCCGGATCAGGTAGTCATACTGATGGTAAACGTTAAAATCGAGAAATACCATATCCGGCAGAAACGGAACCTTAACCTCGCTGCTGCGTCCCCCTCTGTTCAGAACGCGCGTTATTTGGCCGTTTTTTATCGTTACTTCGTAGGAATCACCGGTATTTCCCAAAGTGTACCAGTAAGCGTACGAACTCGGCATTCCAGTGCTTTTTGACAGCACCATTCTGGTGGAGAATGCCATGCGTTTGGTTTCGACACCGTCGCTGACCAGCATTTCGTGTTCCGAGGAAGATACGATTTCCCCGTTTGCATTTGTTTTTTCGGTGACGTTCTCAGTGCCAGCAACAACGCCCTTAATGAGAATTGTGTACGATTCGGAATAGCTGGAGGGCGCATCCCGCCGGGGTTCCGATGTGATTGAAGGGAAAAACAATCCAATGGACAACAACAAGATTGCGTGCATGAATTCACCGCTGAGTGCGGATAATTTTTGCCGCCGGCACGCGCACCAGTGCGCTTCGGATCGAGCCGGCTAGAGACGGAGAAATCTGATCGTGGACGAATGAGATCATTTCTTCCACCTGCTGCTGCATTTTCTCCATCTTCTCTCGCATATTTAAAATCACCTCGACTCCGGCCAGATTCACTCCAAGCTCCCGAGTAAGGGTTAGAATGATTTCAAGTCGTTGCAGATCATCTTCGGTGTACAGACGCGTGTTCCCATCGCTTCTCGACGGTGTTAGCAATCCCAACCGTTCATATAGGCGAAGCGTCTGAGGGTGGATTTGGTAGGATTCCGCCACTGAGCTGATCATGTAACCCGTCTTTTTGCGCGGACTCACAGTTTATCCCCAATCAATGCGGGAGGCCTGCCCGGGGGTTTTCCGGATTTAAGCGAGCAAGCTCACGCAGAATTTCCTTTGAACGTTCATCGGCAACCCGAGGCACGATAACCCGAACTTCCACAATCTGATTGCCCGGCAATTCACCTCGAAGCGAGGGGGCGCCTTTGCCTCGAAGCCGGAGTTTTTGACCGCTTTGAGTTCCGGGAGGAATGCGTAACAACGTCTTTCCGTCGATGGAAGGGACTTCGATTTTGGTACCCAGGGCAGCTTCCGAAACTGTGATTGGCACTGTGCATACGACATCATTCCCTTCACGCCGGAAGAATTCATGCGGCCGCACAGAGATGGTGAGATACAGATCGCCCGGCGAGCCTCCCGCCCTGCCGGCGTTTCCTTTGCCTGGAACACGCATCCGAAATCCGTTGGCAACGCCGGGAGGGATGCGAACCGTGATCGTCTCCTGAAACGGAACGTTTCCGGATCCACCACATGCTTTACAGCTCCCTCCGACTTTTCCAGAACCGCCACATACCCGGCAAGGGCCGGAAAAACGCATGAATCCGTGGGCTCTCCCTTCCTGTCCCGTGCCCTGGCATTTTGGACACGTCTGTTGCCCGGCTGTCCGGTCAAGCCCGGATCCATCGCAGGCGGAACATATATTCCTGCGATTGAGCGTCATCCGTGTAGATATTCCCTGGATACTTTCCATGAAAGAGATGTTCAGGTGATGTTCGAGGTCGTCTCCCTTAGCGGGACCCGAAGGACTCCTTCGTCCCGCTCCTCCGCCAAAAAACTCCGAAAAAACATCCCTGAAACTGCTTTGTCCCGATTCTCCGAAGTCCATTCCAGAAAAGTCGAAACCGTGAGGGGAACCCTCGCCAAATCCTCTGCCACCTCCTGGCTGCTCCTTGAAATTTTCTGAGTAGAACCCATATTGGTCGTAGATGGCCCGTTTCTTCGCATCGCTCAGTACATCGTACGCTTCTTGCATTTTCTTAAAGCGTTCCTCGGCAGACTTATCGCCGGGATTGACGTCGGGATGATTCTTTCTCGCCATGCGCCGGTAAGCCTTTTTGATCTCCGGCCCTTTCGCGTTGCGCGGAATTCCCAGAATTGAGTAATAATCATCTTTGGCCATACTTTTACCGGTTGCCACGCGCGATCGGATGTCCTGATTTGAACAGTACTACTTGCAATAAACCATCCTTTAGATCTACCTCTTTCCCAGAATTGTTAACGCTTACCCGGAGAATTCGGTTTTAATATCACGGCTGTCGTCCCCCGGCAGTTCCGCATTCAGATCGGTATGGTTGTCGATCTCACAAACGTCTATCGGCGGAAACTGGAAGGCGGGTCCATCGAGCATGGGCGCCCTTCAATCACGCAGGGGCGAGTAGCCACTCGCCCCTACCGCATTACTCATTTTTATCCATATCAACGTATTCCGCGTCGATTACTTCATCTTCTTTCTTTCCGGATCCTTGTTTCGTTCCGCTGTCTGAAGGCCCCGAAGTTTTGCCGGGCTCCCCATGAGGAGGATTTTGACCCGCAGTCTTCTGGTACATGATTTCTGCAAGCTTGTGAGAAGCCCGCATCAGTTCGTCAGCCGCTGCGTTCAGCTCGGCGGCTTCCGCAGAACTCTCTAGTACCTGCTTTGCTTTAGAGAGGGCGGAATCCACAGAAGACGCATCCGAGTCGGAGAATTTGTCCCGGTTCTCTTTCAGGATCTTTTCCGTATTGTATATGAGGCTGTCGAGCTTGTTTTTGGCCTCAATTTTTTCACGGTTCTTCTGATCTTCATCCGCATGAGCCTGGGCGTCGTTCGTCATTTTCTCAATCTCGTCCTTGCCCAGACCGCTGGATGCCGTTATGGTAATCTTCTGTTCTTTGCTGGTCGCCAGATCCTTGGCCGACACATTCACAATCCCGTTCGCATCAATATCAAAAGTGACCTCGATCTGCGGCACTCCCCTCGGAGCAGACGGGATGCCCACTAGGTGAAATTTGCCGAGAGTCCGGTTGTCCCGGGCCATGGCACGTTCACCTTGCAGAACATGAATCTCCACAGAAGTCTGGTTGTCAGCGGCAGTCGAAAAAATCTCAGATTTCCTCGTTGGAATCGTCGTGTTCCTTTCGATCAGCTTGGTAGATACTCCACCCAGGGTCTCGATCCCGAGGGAAAGCGGGGTTACATCCAAAAGAAGAAGGTCCTTTACGTCTCCCGCAAGGACGCCAGCCTGCACCGCCGCACCCACCGCGACCACCTCGTCTGGATTCACACCTTTGTGTGGTTCCTTGCCGAAATATTCGCGGACCATTTGCTGGACTCGTGGAATGCGCGTGGATCCACCCACAAGCACAACTTCGTCAATATCGCCCGGCTTTACGCTGGCATCCGCCAACGCCTGCTTCACCGGCGGCATCGCCCGCTGCAATATGTCCTCGACCATCTGCTCGAACTTGGCACGCGAAAGTTTCATGTTCAGATGCTTTGGTCCCGATGCATCCGCAGTGATAAACGGGAGGTTTATCTCCGTTTCCATCACGGTGGATAACTCCATTTTTGCCTTCTCCGCAGCTTCCCGAAGGCGCTGCAAGGCCATCTTGTCCTTGGACAGATCAATTCCCTGATCCTTTTTGAATTCGTCGATGATCCAATCCATCAGCCGCTGGTCGATATTATCCCCGCCGAGGTGTGTGTCGCCATTGGTCGACTTGACTTCCACTACCCCTTCCCCGACCTCGAGGATTGAAATATCAAACGTGCCTCCGCCAAAATCAAATACAGCGATGGTTTCGTCTTTCTTTTTGTCCAAGCCGTATGCAAGTGCCGCCGCCGTTGGTTCGTTGACAATTCGGACAACCTCCATTCCGGCAATCTTGCCTGCATCCTTGGTAGCTTGACGCTGACTATCGTTAAAATATGCGGGCACTGTTATGACCGCCTTTTCTACTTTTTCGCCCAGGTATTCTTCGGCGGCCTGCCGCATCTTCTGGAGAATCATCGCGGAAACTTCGGGGGGAGTATAGGTTTTGTCTCCCATCCGCACTTGTGCATCAGAATTGGAGCCTGAAATCACCTTGTAGGGAACCAGCTTGATCTCTTCCCCCACCTCTCCTATTTTTCGGCCCATGAAGCGCTTGATCGAAAAAACAGTGTTTTCCGGATTTGTTACTGCCTGGCGCTTGGCCACTTGTCCGACAAAGCGTTCGTTGTTTTTCCCCATCGCTACAACAGAAGGAGTGAGCCTGCTCCCTTCCGGATTAGTGATGACCTTTGGCTCACCCCCCTCCATTACGGCAACTACGGAGTTGGTAGTTCCGAGGTCGATTCCGATAATCTTACCCATTTCATTCCTCCTCAAAAAGTGGCACTCATGTAGTATTTCGTTCAGCCATGATTGCAGATCTGGTGCACTCTCTTAGTGCGTATTTTATATAGAATCTGAGTGGCTTATTGTCAAGTGCCCAACAGGATACTTCGAAACACTTAGGGTCTGGGGGAGTCCAGGCCGATCCCGAAACACCTATGCTCGATGATTGGTTATTCTCCGACTAACGTTTTCCCAACGCCGGGTCCAGCGGAATGGAAAACGGCCCCAAGGGCTTGCGTGTCCCTTCCTCTTCAAGTTTCGGGATGTAAAGGGTACTGCCGACGAAAAAATCGTTGTTTGGAGTTGAAGTGAAGAAGAAAAGAAAGCCGTCCGAAACAGTCCCCGGATCAAGCGGTCTGTTTGCTAGCTCTTTGCTGGTAAAGTCAGAAAGAGGTGAACCGGCCTTGGTCGAAGTGGACTGATCGTGCGATTTCATTTTGGGTAACTTGCTGACCAGACTAGCTTTGATCACATCCTCGACTACGACTGTTGCCGGTATTGTATAAACCTGCTGACCCGAAGAGGTGACGAGCAATACATTGCGCGTGTGAATGATAAGAAAATTGGGCGATGAGTTCTGGATGATTACATGAACCGGATAATAGCCGCGCGAGTTCAGATTTTTGACATCAAAGGCGGAATAGGATTTTTGGTCACTGTCGTAGGGATCCACGGCAATCGTCACACCACCCAGCTGCGCTCGAGCCGGGTAAGATTCGACAGGCGACACCGCAACTGTCTTTATTTGGTACTCGGAAGCCATCAGGATTAGCGAACCCATGAGAATTCCAAAGATAATCGCTGCGGTTTTCATAACCCGACATGATAGCACAAATCGACAGTTGTTATAGGCCAATCGGCATGGAGTTTGCCGCCAGCGATGCGGAGAGGCAGTGCAAGAAATAAGCCTTTTCAGCAGGAAAATGGAGTGCCATTCCCCCCATGCTTATTTGACTCTAATACGCCTGGGCTGCCCGGCAAATCACGTTGGCGGAGGAAAGACTGGAAGCCTCCGAGGTTTCGGATTCCACCCGAAATTTCGAAGGCTCCAAACCCTATTTTCGCTTTATCCTGTATACGTCCGCATAGATGCGCCGAAGCGGTGCAACGCAGTACTTGTGGATCAACTCCATGAAATTCGGCGGGTCAGAGATGAGTTCTTCAAGGCATTCATCCTCAACACCGAAGGACAGCCGCACAATGTCGGCTTTCCCTTCCCTCGTCTCCACTTTAATGCACTCCTGCAGATTCTCATTTAAATGGAAAACATCGCAATTGCGGATTTTCTTCAGTTTCTTGAAGCCCTCTATCGGCTTGTCTTTGTTGGACTGGTAATAAGCGGCAAGTCTGCGGACAAGTTCGCCGTAATTGAAGTTCGGCACCTTGTTATTTACGCTCACCTCGAGAGCGCAGTCTTCATTTCCGGCCATAAGACACAAGCCGTAGGTGAAATCGAGGTCGCCTTTATTAAACTTGATCCTATGGCCAGTCTCGTCGTGAAAACGTTTCAGTTCCTCGGGAACTTGGAGCTCAGGATTTTCCTTCTTTTTCTCGGAAGTAACGTAATAATCGCTGACGCTCAAATACCACTGATCGATGATAGCCTCGAGCGACTTATCGATCAGCGCAGCAGTTTTTGGGGGAGTTTTCCTCTTTCCAGGCAATCGTCTAATCCTCAGGTAAGGTTAACAAAAATCCAAAACCGGGACGTACCGAAGCTTGTAGTATAGCATGGAGCTTTTCCGATGTGAAAAACGATCTGTGATCGGGCAGCGAATCGTTGAATTTGTTGTTCTTGATTCATTTGACAGCGCTCAGGCTATCGGGGATAATTCGACTCCGTCACATCAGGGTGGGCGTTTAGCTCAGCTGGGAGAGCGCCGCGTTCGCAATGCGGAGGTCGGGGGTTCGATCCCCCCAACGTCCACCAA
>JBEKKY010000043.1:0-14792 GCA_050010475.1 Acidobacteriota bacterium
GTGCCCCAGGGGTGTTGGAGAATAGTTAAGATGAGGGAACTGGGCTTTCTGACACTGGCGTAAAAACCAAATACACGGAACTGGTTTCGCAGCTTGAGACCCTAAGGCTCGTTAAGGCCACTTTTTCTGTTCATCGGTCATAAAGCGTTTCTTTGAGAAGGGAACTCTGCAGAATCTGTGGCGGATGCATCTTTAAATAGTCGTCTCGGTAAGGACGCATCGTGATCCGGAAGACAACCAGCATGAATGTCCCTGCGATCGACATGGTGAGCGCGATAGAGCGGCCGACCATGGCGGGCTCCTTAAACAAATAATCGGTGAATAGAGCCGGCAGGAGCGGCCCCAGAGTCAAAGCGCCGAGATTCAGGATAAACAGGTACAACGCACCCACCTGTGCGCGCAGTTGGTTGGGCACAATGACCTGAAGAGCTGCGCTGCTCGTCCCCATCGGAAGCACCATAAAGAAAAACCCCGGACCGATCAGCGCCAGCGCCCATCCGGCGCTGGGCACCAACATCGCCGGGACGAGGAACAGCAGGATTCCGATTGCGCCGGGAATCGCAACCCGCACCGGTCCGTCAATCATTCCGCGTCGTTGCCAGCGTTCGCTCAGGTATCCGCCGCAATATAGACCGAAGCAGCCGAAGGGGAGGATAACCAATCCCAGGGCGCGTCCCGTCGCTCCGATGCTCCAGCCGTGTGCGCGCACCAGATACATTGGAACCCAATTCGTAAATCCATAATTGCAGATGGCCTGGAATACAAATCCCAGCGATATCCCGGCGACGGACTTCCATCGGCCGCCCAGCTCTTTGAAGGTCTCCACCAGGTTCAGTCTGGTGGGAACGCCGGATGTCAACGCCATGTTTTTGCGCGGCGGTTCCTTCACCGTGAGTGCAAGAAGCGCAAACAGGAGTCCCGGCAGGCCGATGATCAAGAACGTGAGCCGCCAGGATGCGACGGTTCCCAAAAAGGGCAGAGTGATTTCAGGCTTTCCGGCAAGCGCCTGGACGGCCGTGCCTCCGACGATCAGCGCGAGGCTGGAGCCGAGCAGGTTTCCCATGTAAAAGACGCTTAAAGCCGCCCCCAAGCGTTCTTTCGAAAAATAATCGGAGAGGATGGAGAAAGCCGCCGGATTCAATCCGGCTTCTCCGATCCCGACTCCCATGCGCGAAAAGAACAGGCTTGCGAAGCTCCGCGCTCCTGCGCAGGCCGCGGTGAAGAGGCTCCAGAGCATGATGCAGATCGCGATCAGGTTCCGCCGGTTGGTGGAATCGGCGATGCGTCCCAGAGGCAATCCCATGAAGGCATAAAAGAGCGCGAACGAAAAGCCCTGCAGCAGGCTGACTCCCGTATCGTTGATTCCGAGGTCTGATTTGATTTGCGGCACCAACAGGCCCAGAATTTGGCGGTCCACAAATGAGAGGGCATAACACAGCATCAGCGCCAGAGTGGCGTACCAGGCGTAGCGATGATTTCGCATGGAGTCAATATAGGGTAAAATCCATCGTGTCACCACAGCTTTCCCCCTAATTGGAGATGCTCTTATGGCGCTGGTAAAAATTACTGTTCGGAAAAACGGGGCGTACCGTGTGGAAGCTCCTGTGGGAATGGTCGAACTCGTCGATGCGGATGGAACCAGCTATGACTTGGCAGGGAAGGCCAGCTTCTCGCTTTGTCGCTGCGGCGGATCGGCTACGAAGCCTTTCTGCGACGGCGCTCACAACCGGATCGGATTTCAAGCGGCCGACACGGCGGTCAAGATCCGTGAAGACCCGTGAAGATCCCTGGTTGGGGAAATCGGGCGTTCAGGGCAGAAGGTCGGACACGCGGCTTTCTGCATCCGGCGCGGACATCGGACTGATGTTATCCGCAGGGATTTGCAAAGATCCGCGGCCAAAAAATGTTTCGCAGCGAAAGCCTGAGTTTCGGCAAGGTCGGCGACGAAAGATAATCCGACTTGCCATAAATTCCATTACTGGCATACCCCAGTTCGCTCCATAACAAGACTTCGACAGTCTCGAAATCGGAATCGACGGCCCAATATTCTTTCACCTCAAACCGCAAACATATTTTCCTTTTGGCAAGGTCTCGCTCGTGCGTGTCCCGCGAGAGAATCTCGATAATCAAATCCGGGGCGCCGCGCAGGTTCATTTCCCCGATTAATCCGCTTCGTCCCTTTTGGACAAAGACAATGTCCGGTTGAATGGTGCACTCTCTGGAAAGAACAACGTTGCAGGGGGCCTGGAACACATGTCCAAGGTCCCTTGGCTGGACATACAAAAGCAGTGCGGCAGCAATTCTCAGGGAGATGATCTGGTGTTTTATGCCGGAAGGGAAGGGGATGTTTTGGTTCAGGAATTCATATATAGGGCGATCGGGCAGGGGGAGGTGGGTGCGGTTTGTTATTGACATGCCGTATCTCCGTGCGGTTCGATCTCAACCACAATGTTTCCGGCAGTGCCAATTTATATCAATCTAATTTGCATTCCTTTAAACCGCCGCCGAAGGCGGCGCGACTCGAAAGGGATCTGCCGCCGCATACCATCCGCTCTGCGGGTGGGAGTGTTCATTATAGTGCTCGAACTCTGGTGGGATATCCGGATGGCCCCTCAATTAATTGTCGAGGAATTTGCCCGGGGGGCCGGTCAGCGCGTCGTCCCAGTTGGCTGCCTTCTCCGACCCAACATACTCAATTATGTTCGCCGTCAGCACTAATCCCTTTACATCCCGGCCACGCACCGGCTGACGTTCCACCGCATACCGCTGCTGCCGGATCTTAATGCGCGAATCGGCCGCATATCGTGCGTACAGCACCGGCGGATTATCGTCCGCAAAAAAGAGCACATTCGCACCCTTCTGCGCAATCCGCGACTCACGGTTCGTAATCAGCCCGCCTACTGTAAACTTCTTGTAATACGTGAACAGATCCAGCTCATATACGGCTGTCATCACCCGATCGCGGTCGAGGATCTCTGAATAAATCAATGTGGTGTCCACAAAAAGCTTCTCCGGCGGCGCCACCACCTTGCAGCGGCCGTCCTTCCACACCAGCAGAATCCTGTCCAGCGGTGAGCACGAAATCAGCGGTTCCCCCGCAATCTTGTAGCCGATGTATCCTTTCTCGCGATCGTAGTGGATCGTCAGCTCATTCGCGGTCAGTTCGCGCTCCGAAATCTCCCCGAAAGTCGCCAGACGCGTGTGCCGCGCATAATCCGCTCCATACTGTCGCAATATCCCCCGCAAATACCGGATCGCGAACAGCACGATCTCCGCCAGGTTTCTCTCCACCACTTCCAGCTCACTGCGCAAGCTTTCGATTTCCCTCCGGTTCTTTTCGAGATCCAGAAGCGAAATGCGGCGGATCGCAATCGCCAGCAGTCCATCCACATCCTCGCGCGTAATGTCCTGCTGCAGCTCCGCGCAGAAGGGGGCCAAGCCTTCCAGTACGGCGTCCTGCATTGCTGCGGCCGAATCACAGGACTCGATCGATTTATAAATCCTGTTTTCCACAAACAGGCGCACAAGCGTTTTATGGTGCATCTCCTCGATCAGCCTTCGGCGCTTGTGTTGCAGTTCCCGTCTCAGAATGCCGACCAGCCGCGACGTGTTGTAGCGCAGGATTGCCGATACATCCATTTCAACCGGCTTGTTGTTCCGGATTACGACGATGCGGCTCGCGATCTGCACCTGGCATTGCGTAAATGCGTACAGCGTCTCGATCGCGCGATCGAGATCCTGCTCGGGCGGGAGGTGAAGTTCGATCTCGGCCCGCTCCGCCGTGAAGTCGTCAATGCTTTTGATCTTGATCTTTCCCTTGCGCGCGGCATCCTCGATGGATGACGTCAACGAATCGGTTGTCGTACCCACGGGAATCTCACGGATCACAAGTGTGCGCTCATCCTTCTTCTCGATGTGCGCCCGCACCAACACGTATCCCCGGCCGTTGTCGTAGGCCCGCGCATCCATCAGCCCGCCCTGGGCAAAATCGGGCAGTACGCTGAACGGCTTTTTGCTGAGAATTGCAATCTGTGCTTCGAGCAGCTCGGCGAAATTGTGCGGCAGGATGCGGGTGGAAATGCCGACCGCGATCCCTTCGGCGCCCAGCATTAGCAGCAGGGGAATCTTGGCGGGGAGAGTGACCGGCTCTTCCCTGCGCCCGTCATAGGTCGGAACGAACTCGGTCAGATCGTCGTTAAATATCTCGTTGCGGGCAAGGTCCGTCAGCCGGCACTCGATGTAACGCGCTGCAGCCGGCGGATCGCCGGTCAGAAGGTTGCCGAAATTGCCCTGCCGCTCGATGAAGTACCGCCGGTTCGCCAGCGCGACCAGCGCCTCTCCGATGGATGCGTCGCCGTGCGGATGGAACTGCATGCAGTAGCCGACGATGTTGGCCACCTTGATGAATTTGCCGTCGTCATTCTGATGCAGCGAAAACAGGATGCGGCGCTGCACGGGCTTCAGGCCGTCGTCCAGATCGGGAATGGCGCGGTCGCGGATCACGTAGGCGGCATACTGCAAGAAATTCTGGTCCATCAGGAGCTTGAGCGGGCCATCGCCCGTCGCGCCTAATCCGCTCGCTGGCGCTGCAGGAGGAGTGGTCGCCTCCTGTTCCGGGAATAGTTCTTTCTGTCCGTCAGTCATAAATAAGCTATCAGCCGTCAGCTGTTAGCTATCAGCAAACAGCTTTTAGCTGACGGCTGATAGCTGATGGCTGAGGGCTCTTTCACTGTTCTGCTTCCACCACCAGGTGGTTCATGATGTATTGGCGGCGCTCGGGCGTATTGCGCCCCATGTAAAATCCTAGAATTGCCGGGACGCTGTGCCTGTTGGCGAGGCGCACCGGCGTCAGCCTCATCTCCGGGCCGATGAAGCGCTTGAATTCGGCCGGCGAGATTTCTCCCAACCCTTTGAAGCGCGTCACCTCTGCCCCGCGCACCCCTTTCAGCGCCGCATCCCGTTCCTCTTCCGAGTAGCAGTACACCGTGCTCTTCGAATTCCGCACACGGAAAAGAGGAGTCTCCAGGATGTACACGAATCCGTCATGCACGATCGGCTCAAAAAACCTCAGGAAGAACGTCAGGAGCAGGTTGCGGATGTGCAACCCGTCGACATCCGCGTCGGTTGCCAGGATAATTTTGCGATAACGCAGGCGCTCGGGTGTGTCTTCGATATCGAGGCTGCGCATCAGATTGTACAGCTCTTCATTCTTGTACATCACGTCGCGCTGAAGATCGCAGACATTCAGCGGCTTACCGCGCATCGTGAAGATCGCCTGGCAATTGACGTCGCGGCAGCTGACGATCGAGCCGGCGGCCGACTGGCCTTCCGTGATGAAGAGCATCGATTCGGCGCCGTGCCCCGTGCGCTTGCTAAAATGCATCTTGCAGTCTTTAAGCTGGGGTACCCGCAGCGAGGTAGCGCGGGCGCGCTCGCGCGCCATTTTCTTGATCGACTGCAGCTCCCGGCGCAGCTTGACCGTCTCCTCGATCTTGACCAGCGCGGTTTCGGCCGATTTGGGGTTGCGATGCAGAAGATCGGCGACGATTTCGCGCACCTGGCCAACCCACTCGCCCCGCAGTTCGGTGTTGCCGAGCTTGTTCTTGGTCTGCGATTCAAACACCGGGTCCTGCAACCGGATGGCAATGGCGCCTGCCATGCCCTCCCGTATGTCATCCCCTTCGAATTTGCCCTTGGAGAATTCGTTAAAGCCCTTGACCAGTCCCTCGCGGAACGCGCTCAGGTGCGTGCCGCCGTCCGTGGTGTACTGGCCGTTGACGAACGAAAGAAACGTTTCCTCGAACCGCTGCGTGTGAGTTACGGCTAGCTCGAGGGTCTTCGACTGGTAATATAAAGGAGAATACAGCGCCTCGTCCCCAACCTCGTCCCGCAGAAGATCGAGGAGCCCGTTGCGGGACAAAAAGAGCCGGCCGTTGTACTCGATGCGCAGTCCGGCATTTAAAAAGGAATAGAGCCGCAGCCTGCGTTCGATGTGCTCCGCGCCGAACGTGACGTCGCCGAAGATCTCCGGGTCGGGCTCGAAACTCACGAACGTGCCGTCGGGTTCGTCCCTGTTTTTCCCTCTCGGCGTTTCCAGGAGTTTCCCTCGGTCGAAGACCGCTCCCGCAAACTCGCCTCCGCGGTAGCTGCGAACCTCAAACCTGCGCGAGAGCGCGTTGACCGCTTTGGTCCCGATGCCGTTCAACCCCACGCTGAACTGGAAGACCTCGTCGCTGTACTTTGCGCCCGTGTTGATGCGCGAAACGCATTCGACGACTTTGCCGAGCGGAATGCCGCGACCGAAGTCGCGCACCGTGACCCGGGCGCCGTCGAGATCGATCGCGATGCGTTCGCCGTAGCCCATAATGAATTCGTCAACGGCGTTGTCCACGATTTCCTTCAGCAGGATGTAGATGCCGTCGTCGTAGTCGGACCCGTCGCCGACCCGGCCGATGTACATCCCTGTGCGCTTGCGGATGTGCTCCAGGGAGGAGAGCGATTTGATCTTGTCCTCGTCGTAATTGTGTTTTGTCGTCGTCATCGGAGGGCGGGATTTTAGCAGCTTCAAACACGAAAAACACGAAATAAGTTTTAAACCACGAGACACACGAAAAGCACGGAAATTTTCTTGTTGTTTTTATCACATCTCGTGTGTTCCGTGTGTTTCGTGGTTAAAGATGTTATCTTTTGTGCTGCCTTGCGATCTCCTGATTCGAATCCTGGTGGAGGCGGAACCATGAAAAGGATTATCTTCCTGCTGTTGTTTGCGGCTTTTCCTTCCCTGTCTATTGGCCCTGCGGCGCAGACCCAGGCGCCCGAGGTTGTCCGGGAGACTCTGAAAAACGGTCTGCGCGTGGTCATCATCCCCAACAAACTTGCGCCGGTGGTGACGACCGAAATCAACTATCTCGTCGGATCGAATGAAGCGCCGGCCGGCTTCCCGGGGATGGCGCATGCGCTGGAGCATATGATGTTCCGCGGCAACCAAAGCTTGTCGGCCGCGCAGCTCGCAAACATCAGCGCGGCCATGGGCGGAGATTTCAACGCCGACACGCAGCAGACCGTCACGCAGTATTTTTTCACGGTCCCTTCCAACTATCTCGATATCGCTCTCCACCTCGAATCGATCCGGATGGCGAATATCTTCGGTGATCCGGGGCTCTGGACGCAGGAGCGGGGTGCCATTGACCAGGAAGTGGCACAAGACCTCTCGAATCCCGAATACCTGTTTTACACAAGGCTGCTCGAGGCGATGTTCGCAGGCACTCCTTACGCGCACGACGCGCTCGGAAGCCGCGAATCCTTTGCCGAGACCACGGATGCGATGCTGCAAAAATTCCATCAGGACTGGTACTCGCCCAACAACGCCATTCTTGTGATCATCGGCGACGTCGATCCGGTTAAGGCGCTCGAAGAAACCAGGCAGCTGTTCGAAACGATTCCGTCGCGCCCGCTCCCGACGCGGCCGGCTGTAACTCTGCAGCCGATGAAAACCGCGGAAATCAAGCTGGATACCGATCT
The DNA here is from genome assembly GCA_050010475.1 of Acidobacteriota bacterium. Taxonomy (GTDB): domain Bacteria; phylum Acidobacteriota; class UBA6911; order UBA6911; family UBA6911; genus UBA6911. The sequence goes on from JBEKKY010000043.1 coordinate 7,522, forward strand.
GCCGTACGGATTGGCCGTCGTCTCCTATCGCATGCCCGGTTCCGAGAGCCCCGACTTTGCGGCAGGACAGGTGCTTGCAGACGTGCTTGGAAGCCAGAGAGGCGATATCTACGGCCTGGTTCCGGCGGGGAAAGCACTCGAGGCCTCTTTCGAGGCGAGTTCGCTCCCGGTGGCGTCGATCGGATATGCGCTGGCTGCTTACCCTCCGGGAGAGAACGGCGCACCGCTGGTTTCCACTCTAAAGGAAATCATTGCGGGGTACGTGAAGAACGGGGTGCCGGCCGACCTGGTCGAGGCGTCGAAGCGGCACGAGCTGGCGGATTACGAATTTCAGAAGAACTCCATTTCAGGGCTTGCTTCCGTTTGGTCTGAGGCGCTTGCGGTCAATAAACGCAGCTCGCCCGAAGAGGATATCCGCGCAATCCAGAAGGTCACAGTGGCGGATGTGAACCGGGTGGCGAAGGAGTTTCTCGTCAACGACACGGCGCTGACCGCCATCCTTACCCCGAGACCGTCAGGAAAGCCGGTTGCTTCCAAGGGATTCGGCGGAGGGGAGTCCTTTGCTCCGAAGGAAGTCAAATCGGTGGCCCTTCCGGAGTGGGCGCAGAAGGTGCTTGCGGCCCAGCGCGTGCCCCCATCCAACTTGAGCCCGACCGTGACCGTTCTCCCGAACGGGCTCCGTTTGATTGTGCAGCCGGAGACTATCAGTCCGACGGTCGGCGTATACGGCAGCATCAAGAACAATCCCAATCTTGAGGCGCCGCAAGGGAAGGATGGAGTGTCGCGGGTTTTGGAAGATCTGTTCTCGTACGGCACCACAAGCTTGGACCGGCTTGCGTTTCAGAAAGCACTCGACGACATCGGCGCGAACGAATCGGCAGGAGCGGATTTTTCGCTCCAGGTGCTGAAAGAAAACTTCGAGCGGGGAGTGGACCTGCTTGCCTCCAATGTTTTGAAGCCGGCTTTGCCGGAATCCGCGTTCAAGGTCGTGCAGCAGGAAACGGCCGGAATTGTCGCCGGGGAATTGCAGAGTCCGCGCTACCAGGCGCGCTTTGCGCTGCGCGAAGCGCTTTTTCCCAAAAACGACCCGGAATTGCGCAAGGCGACGCCGGCATCCGTTTCGGCGCTCAAGCTGGAGGATGTGAAGGCCTATTACGACAAAACATTCCGGCCTGACCTGACGACCATTGTCGTGATTGGGCAGATCAATCCTCCGGAAGCCAGGCAGGTGATTGAAAAATATTTCCGCGGCTGGGTCGCCGCCGGCGCAAAGCCTGCGACCGACCTGCCGGCCGTCGGGAACAACAAGCCGACCGCAGCAGTAGTGCCGGATCCAAGCCGCGTGCAGGATGAAGTCACACTCGCCCAGACGCTGGGGTTTACGCGCTCCGATCCCGATTATTATCCGCTGCAGCTCGGCAACCACGTGTTGTCGGGGGCTTTTTACGCTACGAGGCTTTACCACGATCTGCGGGAAGAAGCGGGGCTGGTTTATAACATCGTGTCTTCGGTCAACGCCGGCAAGACACGTTCTTCTTTTGTTGTGAACTATGCCTGCGATCCGCAGAATGTCGGGAAGGCGCGGGCCATGATAGAACGCGACCTGCGCCAGATGCAGACTTCTCCGATCACGGCGGAGGAGCTTCGGCAGGCGAGAACGCTGCTGATGATGCAGATTCCGCTTTCCGAAGCGGATATGGCGAAGATCGCCGCTCAGCTTCTCGAGTATTCGGTTCTGGAGATGCCGTTGGATGAGCCAACTCGCGCGGCCAAACGCTATGCGGAAATCACGCCGGAACAGGTGCAGGCGGCGTATGCCAAGTGGCTCCGGCCCGGCGATCTCGTGCAGATTACTCTCGGTCCCAATCCGAAATAACTCGAAGGCTCAAAGACGCAAAGACTCAAAGAAAATTCTTTTTGAACCTTTGCGTCTTGGAGCCTTCGAGTCTACATGCCTTTATTTTGCTCGTTTCACAACGAATTCGGAGGGTGTTCCCATCATATCAAACGACATCTTGATCTGGTCGCCGGAGAGCACACCTTTAAAATCCATCTTCATTTCCTGGCCGCCCATATCAAAGGAGATAGAAAAAGAAATGTTGTTGCCGTCGATCTTCCCGTTTTTGATCGGGATCTGGCCGTTGTCCGGCCCCAAAGATGTGCCGGTTAAAGTATTCCCATCTGCTTTAAACGTATAGGAAACCGGAAAGCCCTGGCCGCCGTCCGGGCCCGCAATGGATCCGGTCCATTTCCCGTCGATATCCGCTCCGAAAGACAATCCAGCAAAAATCAGAAACAATGCAGCCGCAAGTGCGCAATATTTCATGCAAATTCCTCCTTTAGTATTTTCAGCATACATCCCTACAAGTACGATCCAAGAAGAAATTTGGTGTCAAGGAATTTCAGTTTTTTTGACATAGAGATTCCTTGAAGCTTTGCGTCTTTACGGTGGATTGAATTAACTTCAAAGACTCCAAGGCTCAAATGTTATGATAGCCGCCAGAGCCGTTTGCATTGATCACATAGGAGGCGACAGATGGGAACTATTTTGGGGAGCAGCATGCTGAGTCAACAGGTTGGATATCCGGGTGATTGGGCACAGCTCACTCCGGAACAGAAGCGGGAATGGAGGCTTAATAATTTTTTAAATCCGAAAAACCTGCAGTTTGTCAGCGAGAAGGCCAAAAACAATTACAGGGTAAGGGCGCAAAGACTGGTGGATGTTTACAACGTCAAGCAACCGGACAAGGTTCCCGTCAACCTGCCTGTCGGGAATCTGGCCTATACCAATTACGGAATCAATTACCGCACCGCCATGTACGATTACGAAAAGGCGGTGGCAGCGTGCAAAAAATTCAATGAAGAGTACTCTGAGGATCTGGAATATTGGGCAAGCCCGTGGATCACGCCGGGCCGCGTTTTGGACTTGCTCGATTACAAACTCTATTCGTGGCCGGGGCACAGGCTGGGCGAGAATGTCAGCTCCGTGCAGTTCATGGAATCCGAATACATGAAAGCCGATGAATACGATGCCTTTATCCTCGATCCGTCGGATTTCTGGATCAGGACCTACATGCCGCGAATTTTCGGAGCATTGGAGCCTCTCCGGATGTTCCGTCCCATTACTGACCTGGTAGAAATTGTGAATATGGGCCAGTTCATGCCCTTCGCCAGCCCGGAAGGGCAGAAGATGCTGCAGACATTGATGGATATCGGCAAGGAATATCAGAAGATGATGAAGGCAATGGCGGAGTCCGGGCCCTCCGGAGCCGCTCACGGTTATCCGGTGGCGTTCGGAGCCTTCTGCAAGGCGCCTTTTGATACTCTCGGCGATTCACTTCGAGGGACTCAACCGATTCTAAAGGACATGTATCGCCGGCCGGACAAGCTGCTGGAAGCCCTGGACGTGATTGCAGACTTTACGATCAGCTCTCTTCTGAGCGCTCCGAACGTCTCCAACATATTCATTGTGACATACCCGCTGCACAAAGGAGCTGACGGATGGATGTCGCAAAAGCAATTTGACACCTTCTATTGGCCGTCGCTGAAAAAGGTCATGAATGCGCTCATTAAAGAAGGCCTCATCCAGAACATGTTCGCGGAAGGCGGCTACAACACCCGGCTCGATTCGATCAACGAATTTCCCAAAGGCACTGTGTGCTGGTACTTTGATAAAACGGATATGTTCAAGGCCAAGCAGACTCTGGGGAACAAGTGCGCCATCCAGGGAAACGTGCCGTCCTCGCTGATAGTGACCGGCACGGCAGCAGATACCAAGGAATACTGCCGCAAGTTGATCGAGGGCTGCGGCAAGGGCGGCGGATTCATTTTGTCTGCGGGTGCAATCGCCGACAATCCGAAGCTGGAGAATCTGAGAGCCATGCTGGCAGCGGTCAGGGAATACGGCGTCTATAAAAAATAGAAACAGTCCATTCAAAATTCATCCTGACTGTCCGCGAAGTTTCAATGGATGCGCTCATCGAGGATAAAACGCCGGGGTCCGCAGTTTCTTCGAGTCTTTGAGCCCTCGAGATTAGCCAGCGGCTATAAACTCGAAGGCTCAAAAACTCCAGGATTGGAGGAATAATGAAAGAGGCAGCAACAGTGCAGCAGGCGCCGGAGACGGCTGCGCCTGTATCCATGGCAAAAGCATATTATGTACTTGCTCTCCTGACGCTTGTCTGGGCATTCCAGTTTGCCAATATCCAGATTGTCAACATTGTTCTCGAACGGATCAGAAGCGAATTCAACGCCAGCGATACGGTCATGGGACTGGTGGCAGGCATTGCCGTTGTTCTTTTCGGTTCGATCCTCTCCCTGCCGGTTGCGAGAATTGCCGACCGAAAGGGGCGGGTATCGATCATCGCCCTCGGCGTGACATTCTGGAGCCTCGTGACAACGCTGGGGGGATTCGCGCACTCGATTATTCAGCTGATCCTGGTCCGGATTGGCTTCAGCATCGGCGGTTCCGTTTCTCCCGCTCCAGGCAATTCGCTGGTCGCCGATTATTTTCCCAAAAACAAACTGCCGATGGCGATGGCGTTCATGTCGACGGCGCCGTGCATCGGCGGCCTTGTCGCTGCCTGGATCGGCGGATTCGCCGGAACGCATTGGGGCTGGCGAGGCGCTTTTGTTGCAGTTGCAATTCCAGGCTTTATCATCGCCGCGCTTTTATATTTCACGGTGAAAGAGCCCGTCCGAGGGATTCAAGACGGGAAGCACGCGGACACAAGGGATTACGGACTAGGAGAAACGCTGCGGTTTTTCATCGAAAATAAAACCTTCCTCCTGATGGTGATCGGATTTACCTTTACCGGTTCCGCCGATCTGGCATTGAGCACATGGTTCGTGGCCTACATGGAGCGGGTGCACCAGACGTCGATGCTGGAGGCCGGCGCGTTTGGCGGAACGCTGAATTCGATCGCGGGAATTACAGGAGTTCTCCTGGGCGGGTTCGTTATCGCCCATCTTGGCAAGAGGGATGACCGATGGAAGATTGTCGGTCCGGGTTTGACTTCGCTTTTTGCAGGACCAGTCCTGATCGCTTTTTTGTTTGCTCCGATGCCGTGGACGTATGTCGCTGTTTTTTGCGCCATGATTCTGATGGTATTCCGTATGGGCCCGATTCTCGGGTTGGTGCAAAGCGTGGTCCGGGTGCGGATGCGGGCCTTTGCCACTGCGACGCTGTTCATGGTCGGGAACCTGGTCGGGTCGGGTGCGGGCCCGCTGATCATCGGCGCGATTAACGATCACTTGAACCCGATCTATGGCCGGGGCGCGATTCGTTATTCGCTGCTCTGCGTTCCTGCGTTGAGCATGCTGGGCGCGCTGTTTTTCATCTGGGCCGGGCGATACGTGAAGGAAGATATTCGGAAGAGTATGGTTGCATAAGATGCCGTTTACGGGTTTACGCGTTAACGCGTTAAGGCGTAAACCCGTAAACGCGTGAACGAATCCACTACTTGTCGGCGAGTCCTTCGGTCAGTTCGATGCGCGTGCCGATGGGGTCGGTGATGAAGGTCACCCTCAAGCCGATCTGGGGTGCTTCGAGGATCTTCATGTCGAGTTTGGTTCCCTGAGCTTCAAGCTTCTTGCAAAATTCCGGCAAATCCTTGACCTCGAAACCGATGTGATCGAGCACATGGCCTTTGGTCGGAACTCGCGGCGGATCCGATTGGGCGGTGAAGCGCACTTCTCCGCCCGGAAAATTCGGGCCTGCAGGGAATTTGATTCCGCCAAAGGTCTTTATATACCAGCTGCGAATCGACTCCACATCTGCGGCGTACAGGTGGTAATGACTGAATGCCACCGGAACGCCGAGGCTCTTGTCCTCGATGAATTCCACACGCACGCCGTCGGGAAACGCGGCAATGGAGCTTCCCTCCGCCATCTGAATATTTGCCGAAGCAAGTTTCTGCTTAACGGCGGCAAGATCGCGCACCAGGAACGCAATATGATCGGCAGTGGGCTCTCCGGGGACACCGGCGCCTTGCGGCGGGTTGATCAGGATTATGACTCCAGGCAGCTTGATTATGTCCAGAGCCCCTGCATGGGCAACCTGAGCGCCGAACAGGTCGACCCAGAGTTTTTCGTGCATCTGAGGATTCGGCACGAGCCAATGCACATGCCCAATCGTGACGCCGCTCTCGTTTTTGGGTGTTAATTGTGCGAGGGCGGATGCAGAAGAAAGAACTAAAAACGACAACATCAGGATCGACAGCAAGCGCAGCTCAGTTTTTAAATGCATCGGGATCAGCCTCCTGGACTGCAATTTATATCATAGAAAACCGTTCCCCGTTTACGGGTTTACGCCTAAACGGCTTTTCGTGCAAGAATGAGGTGCATGATGCTTGATGGAGAGAAACTCATCAAACTGGCCCTGGAATCGAATGCCTCCGGCGCTGCGATTCTGGACACCTCGGTAATTCAGTTTCATGAGGATGTCCGGAAAGCCTGCGAGAAGAATGTCTGCAGGAAGTACGACACCAACTGGATGGGGCCTCCGGCGATCGGTCCCGTCAGCGAATTGAGCAAGCGCGCTCAGGCCTATCGTCATGGACTAATATTCCAGACCATCCACCGTTTCAACAGCAGCGCCGAGTATGCGAAGGGGATGTTTGCAGCCGCAGGAATTCATGGGAAAGTTTTCAGACGGCTCCTGACAAAAATAAGGGAGGCGTATCCTTCGGAGGAAATTCTTCCTTTGAATGTGGGGTGCTGCAACATCTGTGAGAAATGCGCCTACCTCGACAGGCAGCCGTGCCGGAATCCCGATCAGGCCGTTTCGTCGGTTGAGGCTTATGGCATCAACGTCATGGCATTGCAAAAAAGCTCGGGACTCCCCTATAACAATGGGAAAAACTCGGTGACCTACGTCGGCCTGATCCTCTTCAACAGCTGTCAGCCATCAGCCATCCGCTGAAAACAGAAGGCAGATAGCTGAAAGCTGACGGCTGATGGCTGCTTAAATCAAATCGCAGTAGAAGAATCGGTTTTCCCGAAGAACTTTCTCGCCTCGCTGCACCTGGACCGGTCTGCTGAAGATCGGTCCGTCGTAGACAAACGTGTGGAACTCGCCGTTTTCACCGCATGGATCGGCGCCTGCAGGAAGATCTTTGATGAAGTCGCGATCATATTCCCGTCCTGCGAATTCGCGTCCAATTGCTGTGGTATCCACGCAGACCACGACGGCGCGAAATCCCAGGTTGATGAATTCCTGTGCAAACTCGGCTGTGGGCCGCTCCCAGACCGGGAACATGCAGCGCATTCCA
>JBEKKY010000044.1:0-14628 GCA_050010475.1 Acidobacteriota bacterium
GCGCCTACAACCCAGGGGGAATCAAATGTTCTCGCCTTCCGGATCCAGCCGGACGAAGGCATCACTCTGAAGATTATTGCCAAGCTCCCGGGACAGGCGATGGAAATGCGTCCGGTGAACATGGATTTTCGTTATGGGAGCACATTCGGCCTGCACCTCGCCGACGCGTACGAGCGCTTGTTGCTTGATTGCATGACCGGAGATCCGACACTCTTCGATCGAATCGATTCCGTCGAATCCGCCTGGTCTCTCATGCAACCATTTCTTGACGTCTGGGGAAGCGATCGATCGAGTGCCATACCCCAATACGCTTCCGGATCCTGGGGACCGGTCCAGGCGGAGGAGCTTCTGGCGCGTGAAAATCGCTCGTGGCGGTTGTTATGAACAACATCATCCCGACAGCAAATCTGGGAACTCCCGTAGAAGTCAATGTCGCAGCCATTGAGAAGGAATTGCGCGCCTTCTGGAAAACTGCAGGCGAAACAGGGCAGGGCGCCGTATTGCGGGCTTGCTCATGTAACCTGCTAGCCTTCGTCCAGAACAGGGAAAAAGCAGCCGCATTTGTTCCAATCCTGGCTAAAGTCTCGGAGTGGCACCCCAACCGTTCAATTATTTCCTATATCGAGCCGGACGAGATTTCTGATGCCCGTGATATGCATGCATGGATCAGCGCGCAATGTTCGGCCCCCTTCTCGGGAGGTCCGCAGGTGTGCTGCGAGGCGATCACGCTTTCCGCGCACAGCAATGCACGGCTGAATTTGCCGGATGCGCTCCTGGCCCTTGTCGTCCCCGATCTGCCCGTGTACCTCTATTGGCAGTCCTTCAGGATTACGGATAAGGAACTGATGGAACGGATGGCGCGTTCCTCCAACTTGCTGATCGTCGATTCTCACCAATCCAGGGAAGACCTTCAAAACAGGCTTCAAATCCTGCAGCTTCTGGTCGATCAACCTGCGGGAATTGCAATGCGCGACCTGAACTGGTCTCGCTTAACGGCCTGGCGCGACCTCATCGCACAATTTTTTGACTCGCCTGCCACCAGCCGATACGTTTACGAAATTTCAGAGGTCGAGATCACACGAAACCTTTCGGCCCCAGGAAGCATCCCAACTCGAACTTTGCTTCTCACAGGATGGCTGGCATCGAGTCTCGGCTGGCGGCGCATTTCAGCGGAGCGCTCCGGGGATCGGTGGTCCTCGCGATGGATGAGCGGAACCGGTGAGGTTCGAGTCAACTTCACCGGGACCGAATATCAGTCCCGCCAGGTTCCGGGAATCAGCTCCGTCACTCTTCGTGCGGGCGACAAAGCGGAGTTCTCTGTTTTTGTTGAACAGGGATCCCACAGCTTCAGCGCTATTTCATCCGTGGGCGGATCCCGCCTGATTCATTCCGTTCCCGAAGAAGCGCTGGATGAAGCATCTCTTTTAATACGCGAACTGTCGCAGGCGGGAGAAGATGCCGTATTTAAGGCAGCGCTCGCCGAAGCCTACGAGCTCGAGAAAGTATTCCGTCACACTTCGAGTCTTTGAGGCTTCGAGCCTTCGAGTTTAACTCAAAGACTCGAAGCCTCTAAGACTCAAAAAATGTGAAATCATGAAAAGCGCTTTGGAAGTTTATCCCAAAATCGATGACTTGATTCATGCCGCAGCCGAACGTATTACGGACATATTGGAAAAGACACTGCAAGTGCACAACGCCGCAACTCTGGTTTTGACCGGAGGAAAAACTCCCAGGCCCGTTTACAAACTCCTGGGTTCCCCTCCCTATTTCGAAAGAATTGATTGGCAGCGCGTTCATTTTTTCTGGGGTGATGAAAGATGCGTTCCACCCGAAAATCCCGAAAGCAACTTTGAAATGGCCTGGAATGCTCTAATTTCAAAACTCAGCGCTCCCTCCGACCACATACACAGAATGAAGGGCGAGATGGAGGATACGGATAGCGCCGCTTCATCCTACGAAAGGGAGATAAAAAGCATTTTTCCCGAATCGGAGATTCCCTCTTTCGACCTGGTGCTGCTTGGAATGGGCGCGGATGGTCATGTGGCTTCACTCTTCCCAAGCACAAGATGGGACGAAGCGAAGCTTGTGGTGGCGAATCACATGCCCCAAACGGGTGCCAGGCGCATCTCAATGACGCCCCGGGTTCTGAACGAAGCGCGGGCAGTTATTTTTATGGTTGCAGGAGCGGAAAAATCCAAAGCTCTGGCCGAGGTTCTTGGTAACACGGCCAGTCATTTGCCTGCGTCGAGAATCCATCCGATGAAGGGCAGCCTGACGTGGATGGTTGATGATTCAGCGGCGAGTTTGATTCGAGATTCGAGATTGAACCTCGAGGTCGCGAAGACTCAAAGTCTCCGCTGAATGCGATCCCATTCTTCATCCACTTCGTTCTGGATCTGCCTGATCTGCTCCTCATTCAGATGCTTGAATCTGCCCTGTTTCAGCAGGTACTCCTGAACAGGCAAACGTCGGGGCTGATGATTGATCGTATATTTTGTTCCGTTCTCAATCTCGTACAGCGGAAAGACATTGGTTTCGACGGCAAGAATGGATAGTTCCGGAGCCAGATCCGAGGACGTCCTCCAGCCGGTCGGGCACGGGACAAGCATGTGAATGAATTTCGTTCCCCGGATGCTTTTTGCTTTTTTAATTTTCTGCTGAAGGTCCAGGGGAAAACCGATGCTTGCCGTTGCAGAATACGGGTTGTAGTGCGCGGCCATAATCTCCATTATGTTTTTCTTGCGCCGCGGATTCCCTTTGGGCGTCGTTCCTGTCCATGCAAAGGAAGGGGTTGCGGAACTCACCTGAATCCCGGTGTTCATGTAAGCTTCGTTGTCCAGGCAGACATAAATAATATCCTCATTGTTTTTTGTCGCTCCCGAAAGCGATTGCAGGCCGATGTCATAGGTTCCGCCATCGCCCGCGAAAGCCACAACCTGGATATCATTGTTGCCCTGAATTTTCAGCGCATTCGCAATTCCTGCCGCAGTCGGAGCGGCAATCTCGAATGCGGAGTGAAACGTGGAAACGCCGTATGCCGTGATCGGATAGACCCCTCCAATAGAGCCTTCACAGGACGGAACGATGACGGCGATTGTGCGGGGTCCCATTGCTTGAAAAACCAGTTTCATCCCGGTTGCGAGTCCGCAGCCGGGACAGGCCGCATGACCAGGCCTCAAAAAATTCGGCTCCATTTCAGGTGCAAGCATAGCCAACTATCCTTTGTAACGCGTAAATAATTTACTCACTCATTATCCACTGCGGCTCATCTGCCGGCTCTGATTTCTCCAGGACCTCGATTGCAATTTTCCGAATTGTCTCGGGCGTCACATCGGTCCCGCCGATCCCGGCAATATAGCTGAAGATCAGAGGATGATCGGAAGAATGGATCAGAGCGGATTTCAATTCCTGACAGAAAATCCCTCCTCCACCAACCGAGAAATTGCGGTCGATCACAACGATCCTCTTCTTACCGGCAAGCGCGATTTGAAGCGCTTCCACCGGAAACGGCCTGAACATCCGCAGCTTCAGTAACCCGATTCGTTTCCCTTCCTCACGCATTTTCGCGATCGCCAGTCTGGCCGTGCTGGTCATCGATCCGGTTGTCACGACAACCACATCCGCATCATCCAACAGGATCGATTCGAGAATCCCGTAGCCTCTTCCGAATTTCGATTTGAATTCCCGATCGACACTCAACGCGATCTCCTTAACGGAGTTCATTCCCATCTGCGCCGAATGTTTGTAATGCCGGTAGTTCTCGGACGAAACTACGGGAACCAGAAATCCAGGCTTATCCACGTCGAGTCGATGCGGAAGATTGAGTGGAGGAAGGAATGCGTCGACCGGTTCCTGTTCCGGAATGTCCAGGGGTTCAACAAAGTGCGATACGAAAAATGCATCCAGGCAGATCATTACCGGCAGATACACCTGTTCTGCAATCCGGTAGGCTTGAATAACGGTATCCAGAGCCTCCTGGCCGTTCTCCACATAAAACTGAATCCAACCGGTATCTCGTTGGGAGAGACTGTCCAGGTGGTCGGCCCAAAATCCCCAGGGCGCCGAGATGATCCGGTTTACGTTGGCCATCACGATCGGAAGCCGGCATCCGGCAGCAAAGTGGAGCATCTCATGCATCAGTGCGAGCCCCTGAGACGACGTGGCCGTAAACGTTCGGACTCCGGTCAAGGATGCTCCGATGCAGGAAGCCATTGCGGAATGTTCCGACTCCGTTCGCATCATGATCCCTTTCAATTGGCCGGAAGCTTCCCAACTGGAGAGTCTTTCGTAGATGGATGTCTGAGGCGTAATCGGATACGCAGCAATCAGAGGAGTGCGGCACAGCTTGACCGCGTGAGCCACTCCATCGTTTCCGGACATGAAATCTTTCATGACAAATCCTTCATTTCGATTGCATTTCTTGGACAGGCTGCCGCGCAGACGCCACACCCTTTGCAGTGCGCAAAATCAACCGTTCTTGTGCATTGCTCCGCGTCCACTGAAATCACTCCTTCAGGACAGAAATAATAGCAGTTGAAGCAGGCATTGCACGCTCCGCACGAGTAACATCGTGAAGCGGAGAGCAGAGCTTTTTCGGCATCCGGGCTCAGGTTAACCTCTGAAAAAGTCCTCTGCCTTTTTCCGTGACCCAGCTTTCGCGTTTTCACCCGTCTGCTTTTTTCGAAATACAGCGTTTTGATCTTTTGGTAGGAAACAACTCCCTTGACCTCAGGCCATGTTCCGTTTTCCCGGGTCTGAAGGTATGCTGCCATCGAGAGCGATCCCTGATTGCCGATCCCGATTTTTGAAAGAGCCTCGCGATCGTGAATTCCACGAAAGTAAAGATCCATGGAAATGGCGGCCTTTTTGGCCGAAGCAATGGCATTCACGATGGTTCTCGATTGCCGTGAAGCATCGCCCCCCGCAAAAACTGCAGGCGCAGAACCGGGATCAATCAGGCCGGAGTCGACAAGCTTTTCAGGCACCCACGAAATATCGACTAGCTCCCCGACAGCGCTGATCAGGCTGTCCGTTTCGATGCTGAGATGTTCTCCTTGCACCGGAACCACCTTTGGCCGGCCCATTTCATCCGGCGAGCTGAGCTGCATTTTCTGAAAAACAACCTCCAGCCTGCCATTGTCCTTACGTCGGATGGATGACGGTTGGATAAGAAATTTGAATTGAATTCCCTCTTCCTCGGCTTCCCGGATTTCGTCCGGAATAGCCGGCATCGCTTCCTTAGTCCTTCTATAGGCAACCGTCACTTTGGAACCGAGGCGCAACGCGGACCTGGAAACATCCATGGCAGTATTGCCGCCGCCAACGACCAGCGTCTCGGTTCCCAGGGAAACATTCTTGCCGGAATTGACCTTTTCCAGAAACTCTCCACCATGCCAGACTCCAGCCAGATTTTCCCCATCGACGGACAGCAGCGCGTTGAGTTCCGCGCCGGGAGAAAGGAAAATCGCATCAAACCTGCCCAATTCGTCAAAGGTGATGTCCCGGCCTACTCTGCAGCCGGTTCTTAACTCGACCGGAAGAGCTAGAATTCGGCGGATCTCTTTTTTCAGAACCGGTTTGGGTAGTCGAAATTCGGGAATTCCCCAGCGCATCACGCCTCCGGGATCATCTTTGGCCTCAAACACGGTCGGGCGATGGCCGAGAAGAGCAAGAAAGTAAGCGCAGGAAAGCCCGGCCGGACCGGATCCCACGATGCCGACCCTTCTTGGATCATTCGTAGCTGCAGGCTGCAGCAACGGCAGTTTCCCGTGCCTCAGGCCCGCGACGAACCGTTCCAGCGTTTGAATGGAGACGGATTCATCATAGTGGGCCCGATTACACCCTGCTTCGCACGGGTGAAAACACACTCGTCCGCACACGCCGGGGAACGGATTCTCTATCAGAATTGTTGCGAGAGCCTCTTTATGCCTGCCCTGTTCGACTAAACGCACAAACAACGAGATATCGGTCCCGGCCGGGCAGGCTTCCTGACACGGTGGGATCATCCGCAGCGCCTGGGGCTTCCTGGAACTCCATTTTCCGGTTTCAATCAGCTCGGTGCTGCCGTAGGAGATGGGAATCACCGGTTCTTTCGACTTTGCTGAAACCATCACTTCATCTCCTCGGCTTGATATATTCGTGTTTCGTCGTAGGCCCGCTGGACGGCTTGAATATTCGACTCCGCCTTCGACGGGACCATCTTTCCGACCGTCGAAATCAGCGTCTCCATTTTGATCAAGCCGGTCAATCGAACGTAGGCGCCCAGCAAGGCCGTGTTGAAGTTGTCGCCGAGTCCGGCATTTCTGGCAATGGCGCTGGCGTTGACAAGCCCGAGCTTGAAAGCTCTCCATCCGCGAAAATGATCGATTCCATCGTGGGTATTGATCAGAATAACTCCACCCGGTTTGAGTTCACCCAAAACCTCGCGTTCATCTGCCAGCGACACATCAAAGATCACCTCATGGTCCGGATTTTTGATCTGGCATTTCAGCAGAATCGGTTTGTCATCCACACGCAGGAAACCAAAAACAGGAGCGCCCCTGCGCTCGCCGCCAAAAAAGGGGAAAGCTTGAGGATATTTTCCTTCAAGAAAAAAGGACTTCCCCAATATTTCAGAAGCGATAACCGCCCCCTGCCCTCCGCGGCCGCGGAATTTGACTTCAATCATTTGAAACTCATCCTTCCTTGAATCATTGAGTTTTTGAGTTTAAACGAATGCTCGACCACTCACAAGCTTAGAAGCCGGAAGCCAGAGGCCGGTTTTTTTGATAGAATCCCGTCGCGGTACATTGCCGGGAGCGCCGGCGGCTCGCCGGCAGGATTCTAAATGCCAATGCGACCGATTAACATCAGCGGCTTCCTGGAATGTCTGAAAAAGGAGCGCGAGCTTCGCGTGATCGACACGCCTGTCGATCCCCACCTCGAACTGGCAGAAATCCAAAGGCGGGTTGTCGCACAACAAGGTCCCGCTCTTCTGTTTACCCAGGTCAAGGGAACAGAGTTCCCGGTCGCAACGAATCTGTTCGGCACCCGTCGGCGCATCGATCTGGCTTTTGGCGAAGATCCGTACCGTTTTTTCAAGAGAGTAGTCGAAGCGATTGAAACCTTGGCAATGCCGTCGGTTTCACAACTCTGGAAATTCCGTGATCTGGCAAAAACAGGTTTGAAACTCGGAACGGCAGAATGCCGTTCCGGCCCGGTGCTCGAATGTGTAATGGATCCGCCCCGGCTGAAAGCGCTTCCCCAGATACAAAGCTGGCCAATGGATGGCGGTCCCTTTTTAACTCTGCCGCTGGCCTACACCGAGCACCCCCTATCCGGAAAATCCAACATCGGTATGTATCGGAACCAGATCTTTGACGATTCCTCCGCTGGAATGCATTTCCAGATTCAGCGTGGCATCGGCTTTCATTACTACGAAGCCGAGAGGATGCATCGATCTCTTCCCGTAAATGTATTTCTTGGCGGGCCGCCCGCATTAACTATGGCGGCCGTCGCCCCACTTCCGGAAAACATTCCTGAAGCCGTGCTGGCTTCGCTGCTGCAGGGAAAAAAACTTGGCGTGATACGGGATGCCTCCATCAGTGCGCTCCCGGTGGTGGCCGAAGCGGAATTTGCGTTGATCGGACATGTGCCGCCCGGACTGCGCCGGACCGAGGGACCTTTCGGCGACCACTACGGATATTACTCGCTCGCCCATCCCTTCCCCGTTCTCCAGCTGCAGCGGATCTATCATCGGCGCAATGCGATTTTTCCCGCGACGATTGTCGGACGGCCAAGACAGGAAGATCACTATATCGGAGAATATCTGCAGGAATTGTTCTCGCCGATATACCCGCTCATCATGAACGGAGTCCAGGCCGTATGGGCTTACGATGATGCCGGAGTTCACCCCCTGACAGCGGCCGTGGTCAAGGAACGGTATCCGAAAGAAGCCTTTATGGCAGGAATGAGAATCCTGGGCGAAGGTCAGCTGTCCTTAACCAAGTTTTTAATGCTGACCGATACCCCGCTCTCTCTGAAGCGATTCCGCCCCTTCCTGATGCATGTTTTAGAGCGTGCGGATTTCTCCTCCGATCTTTTTGTGTTTTCCCCGGTCTCCCAGGACACGCTTGATTACACCAGCGGCAAAATGAACCTGGGGAGTAAGGCTCTGTTGATGGGGCTGGGCGACAAGCGGTTTGTGCTTCAAGCCGTGCCCAAAGCTGAGCTGCAAAATCCGCTCTTCCGAAATCAGCGGGTCTTCGCTCCGGGAGTTCTTGTCGTGGAAGGACCCCAATGGCAGCCGCAGGATTCCGTGATCCGGCAACTGTTGGATGAAGAAGCCATCCGGCCTTTTCGAATCGTGTGTCTGGTTGACGATTCCGCCGCATGCGTACGGGATGAGGAATCGTTTCTATGGACCGTTTTCACGCGATTCGAGCCGGCCGCAGACATTCATGCAAGAGAAAGCCGGCTGGAACGATTCCACGTTCAGCTCTCCGCACCCATCGTTCTGGATTGCAGAATGAAGGCCTGGTATCCGCCGCCGGTCGAACCGCTGCCCGAGACCGTCAAACGCGTGGATGCCCTGTGGTCCTCTCTTTTTCCACATCAATAAAACCCGAACCGGAATCGGCACTTCTATTGCAGAAACACGGAAAATACGCATAGGATATTTGATTAATAACTTCCCGTTTTTCTTAACTATTCTCTGCAACCGGACGATCAGAACGGATGACACGCTGCCTAATTCCAGGACAAGGAGTGCCGACAAAATCGTGGGGAAGGTTCTTTTGCCGAAAGCAAAAAACAGAGATGCGGAAGAAAAACATGCATGTCGGCCGGTGCAGAATCAGCCTGCAGTTCCATTTTTAACAGGCGTCCATGACGGAAGCGAGATTCAAGTCGTTGATATTTCCCGGGAAGGCATGCTCCTGGAGACTGAGGCTCGGCTTCGGCCACAGATGAAGATTCAACTTAAACTTGCGACGCGCGAAGGCCTGATTAAAATCAACGGATGCGTTCAACGCTCATCCATAGCCTCTCTGAAAGGCGTTCCACGGTATCAGACCACAATCGCGTTTGAGAATCCTTTCCGTGGATCGGACGATCTTTCGCAAGATTCGGAAACGGCATCAGTGGACAAGCAAGAGACAGATGAGCCCCAACACCTTTACTTAGTCATCGTGAAAAAAGTTCGGCCAGCGCAATAAATTTTCCGCGTTTCCGCGGGATCTCTCCCAGCTCTCATTGCGCCCGGCCCGAGGCACGATCAAATATCTCGCGCTGTTCCTTCATCGGATCGTAAATCAGCCTGCTCTGGTTATCGAAAACCATTACGGCGCGTTTTGTCAGATCATACGGAACCCATTGCGGCAAACCGCTTTTTTTCGTATTCGGATTCCCCGATCCGGCAAACGCAATCCACGCTTCGCTCATTTTCACGGCCAGCCTCTTGGCCTCGGGACTCCCCGCCGTCAGAGCGAAACCGCCGCCATCGACATTGTCGAAGACCATCGGCATTTCCAGCCCATGCGGAGTGATGAATTTGCCGTTAGAGATCGGAGTCTCCCAATCCAACCGATACACGTATACCGAAGCCCGGCCAAGCGCCGCTTTGCGTTCCGCAATCTTCACGGAACCGGTTCCCATCATGGAATAGCTCGAAACGTAAAAATAGATTCCCGAAGGGGACAACTTCGGAAACTCGGTCCGGTAAGCCTTGATGAGTCGATCCGCGTCGGCGCCTACAAGCCCTTCAATCCTCTTTCTCATCCCGGCCTCATCGAGAGAAAAAACCTGCGGGTCCGAAAATGAAAATACTGTCGCCTCGGTTTTGTTCCAGCCCACCATGACGGGGACATCTTCCGAGATGCGCGTCGCCGCAGGTTCGAAGGGATGTGCCGGCAGCACTTCGGGATCGAGAACCGGGCTGAACGGACCGTTTCCCAGGCCTCCGCCTCCTTTGTATTTGGCCGTGGTTGAGAAATAGGCGGCAAGGATTTTGTCTGTCGGCAGGTTCTGGATTTCCGGCAATTGCGCCACACTCAATCCGAGTTCGGCAAGAAGCATTTCGGCGACTTTGGATGCAGGTTCTCGTTCAGACATCCGAATGCCTGGGCCACTTTCGATGACCGCCGAATGGAACAATCCCTTCGCCGGAGGACTTGCCAGCAGCATCGAAACCTTGGCCCCTCCGCCGGATTCGCCGAAAATCATGACGCGCTTTGGGTCGCCGCCGAAGCGCTCGATGTTGTCCCGCACCCATTCCAGCGCCGCAATGATATCGAGCTGCCCGGCGTTTCCCGAATGCGCAAATTCGGGCCGGCCAAAGTCGCCGAAGTGGGTGTAGCCGAAAACGTTCAGCCGGTGGTTGACTCCGACCAGCACAACATCCCCGCGCCGCGCAAGATTTGTTCCGTCATACAGCAGATCGGAAGAGGATCCCATTGAGAATCCGCCGCCATGGAGCCAGACCATTACCGGACGCCTTTTCGCGGCTCCCAGACCCGGAGTCCAGATATTCAGGAAAAGACAATCCTCGCTTTCCGGAGGAGCGACACGGAATCCGTCGGAACCGGCCAGTATTTGAGTCATCTCGGTCTCGGGAGCTGCAACGCCGCGTGTCGCCGGGTTGGTCTGCGGCGCCCTGTATCCATAGTTGGTTGCATCATGCACGCCGGTCCACGGCTCCGGCTTCTTGGGCGGGAGAAAACGATTCTTGCCGGCGGTCGAGGCGCCATAGCGCACACCCCGGAAAGTGTAGATGCCGTCATTCAAGAATCCGCGGACCTTCCCACTGGCCGTCTCAACTACCGGATCGATTGCCGCCCAGGCCGCGACGCTGGAGAGGCCGGGGATGGAATACGCAGCGGCTAAGCCGCCGGCGCCAACCGCCGCTTCCTTCAAGAACTCACGGCGATCCCGATTGCGATTCTTCCATCGTTGAACTGCACTACTGGACTCGCTGGACATGAACTTATTCCTCCCATTCAGGACGTTCTGTGGATTTAACCGTTTGTATGATGCTTGACTGTACTCAACCTGGATCCGTTTTTTCAACTGCGCATTTTTCGATTTCTTTCCCGGAAGCGCAGCCGTCTCGGCCGCATCGCCTTCATAATTTCGGCGATATTCTTAAATCGCGCGCAGGACGGTGATCAAATATCCGCCGCTTCTGTCCCTCTCATCACCGGTCTGCTCATAGACATCTTCCAGAACGCGGGACCGAAAATAGGAGGAAGCCAGAAGCCGGAACCATTGGCGAGGCATTTTCCCTTCCACCTCGTAGTCGAGGGACCCCTCCTCGAACGAAACCCGCGCCAGCTCAAGTGGAGACAAGTGGTGACGCTGCATGGTGGCGTATTCAATCCGAAAACAGATTCCGTTCCTGGTCAGCAAGCGCCTGAGGTTGAGAGAGATGGATCTTCCCTGTTCGAGAACGTACTGGTTGGCAGCAGGATCAAAAGGTCCATCCGCTGCATCGCCGGCTTCGGCAGCAAGTGAAAGGCTCCTGGCAATCTGTCGCTCGTTCTCATTCAGCCATTGTCTTTTGTCCGCCAAGTCACTTTTTCCTGGATAAGAAACTATGTTTGGAAAACAGAAAATTGCAAGATCGGCTTTGCTTCGCATCGCACGCAGATTCGGAAGTGGAGTCCTGATTAGCCGTATCCGTTCGGCACATTCGAGCTGAAGAGATTCGAACCGGCGGAGGGCCCGTTCAAGCAGAAAAGAAGATCCGTCCAATCCCACCAGCTTCGAATTTCTGAATCGTTCACTGAGGAGCGAAAGAAGCTCGCCGGGACCGCAGGCGTAATCCACAATCATTGCGGGCTCGCACATAAACGAATCCCGAATGAATTCAGCAATCTTACGGTAGGCGCGTCGGTGAGCCGCATCCAAGGAGCGCTTGAGCCACCAGCGGCCTACGGTGCCGTCATAGGAAAACCCATCTTTCTTGCGCATCGTTGCCCTATTATATCTTTACTGAGACGCCGGAATCGAGGGGTGCCGGATCACGAAAGCCATGCTAAAGGGAAAACTCTATGAGCAAAAGTTTGCATCAAATACTATGGGGCTTATGCATCGTAACCACGGTCTTGAGTGGATTCCTTGCTGCTTTGCGCGTAAAGGAATCGGTCGAAGTTCGCCTGCGGCGGCTGGAGGATTGTGAGGAGATCAGGCAATTGCTGACAAATTATGGACGCTATCTTGACAGAAGGGACTTCGATTCCTTCTCCCGGCTATTTGCCGAAAAGGAAGGCGAATGGATCGGCGGGATGGGTAGGGCAAAAGGCCGGCAAGCCATCGGCACGCTGATGGAGGATACCATCGGGCATGACACCACCGGCAAGATCGGCGGGCCTAATTACCACTTGTTTACCAACGAAATGATTAACGTAAACGGAAACGAAGCCCAGGCCATTACCAAATGGATGTTTGTGGTTCAGAACGGTTCCAAACAGCCGCAGCCTTTTTACCTCGGCCATTATGAGGATTTGCTTGTCCGCGAACATGGCCGCTGGAAATTCCTGAAGCGCGTGGTCTATGGCGATATCCCGGCCGATGATCCTTTGTCCCGTTGATCGTTGGATAACAATCTTCAAAGATAATTCGTGAAGATTCTTATCCCGGGTTTCTACGGACAAAAGCGCTATCATTAAAGAGGAGGATCAACCAATGAAAGCAATACGCGTACATGAAACCGGCGGCCTCGATAAGCTGGTTTATGAAGAGGTGCCGTTCCCGACTCCCGGACCCGGCCAGGTGCGCGTGAAGCTCCATGCGATTGGCCTGAATTTTATCGATATTTACTTTCGAACCGGACTTTACAAATCACCGCTCCCGTTTATCCCAGGACAGGAAGCGGCCGGGATCGTCGACGCCGTCGCTGAGGATGTCACCACCGTAAAACCAGGAGATCGTGTTGCCTACGCCGGAACCCTCGGGGCCTATGCAGAGTGCGCCGTGGTGAAGGCATCGCAGCTCGTCCCGCTGCCCGACAGTCTGAGCTTTGAAAATGCCGCCGCCGTAACACTCCAAGGCATGACCGCCCATTATCTGACCTATTCCACATTCCCCCTCCGGAAAGGAGAGACAATCCTTCTCCATGCCGCTGCCGGCGGAGTCGGATTGCTTCTGACCCAGGTCGCAAAAAGAATCGGCGCAACCGTCATTGGAACAGTGTCCACAGAAGAGAAAGCGGCCCAGGCAAAAGAGGCAGGAGCCGATCACATCATTCTTTACACCAGGACAGATTTCGAGCAGGAAGTGAAAAGAATAACTTCCGGCGCAGGTGTCGATGTGGTGTATGACTCCGTAGGACGAACGACATTCGATAAAAGCCTGAATTGCCTGAGAAGGCGCGGAATGATGGTGTTGTTCGGCCAGTCCAGCGGTCCTGTTCCGCCGTTTGATTTGAGTGCGTTGAATGCCAAGGGCTCTTTGTACATCACGCGACCGGGACTACCCCATTACACGGCAACCCCCGACGAGCTTTTGTGGAGATCGCACGACGTTTTCCAATGGGTTGCCGAGGGAAGTCTGAAGGTCCGCATCGATCGCGTTTATCCGTTGACTGAAGCCGCTAAAGCACAACAGGCATTGGAAGGAAGAAAGACCTCGGGAAAGGTCCTTTTTCAAACCCAGCTTTGAGACTTCGAGCCCTAGCGTCTTAGAGTTCAACTCCAAGATCGAGGGCCCGAAACCTCAAGGACCTCAATTAAGCCGGAATACCACGGTCACCGTGGCCAGTATCGGCACCGGCTCGCCGTTCAGCACCGTCGGAGAATATTTCCAATGCTTCACCGCCTCAACCGCAGCGTCCACAAGGAGACTGTGTCCGCTGAGAACTTTTGCGGAGGACACATTCCCTTCCTCGTCGATCAACGCCTCGAGAACCACGGTCCCGGACACCCGCGCCCTGCGCGCAAGCTCCGGATAAGCCGGATTCACTTTTACGATGAGCTTGGATGGTTCAATTGCACCGACACGGATCGGTGTGGGCTTTGGACCTGGAGGCTTTGGTTCAAGCACCACATTCGGAGCTGTCGCCAACAGATCGGTGAGGCCTTTCCCCATTCCCCCTTCTCCTGATGTTCTGATGCCAGAAATTTCGCCAATATAGGAGCGCGGATTGATTGTGCCGACAGAAGACTCATCGGGAGGAGGTAAGCCTTTTGGTATGACCGATGGAGCTTCCAGCATTGCCTCAATTTTCACATGACGCATCGTTCCAGCAGCTTTTACAGGCGGGCTCGGGGGCGGCGGTGGGACAGGAGGAGCGTATACAAAGCTCACTAATTCCTCTGCCCTCAGTCCGCTGAAAAAGATCAGCGGGATGATCACAAGCAGGCAAAGTATTACGGCGTGGGCAAACAATGAAGCCACCAATGAAAGGACATAAACAATTCCGTGATGCCGATCGTCTGGTTTTGCGGATTCGAACATAGACACCTCCCCGCAGACCTCTGCGTATTTGTCTCCTGCATTCGAAATTGAATCGATAAATCCGAATCTGTGAAATCCGTGGAATCCGTGGCGTTTTGCTTTTTTTTCCTTTATTCCATTAAAGCCAGCAGGATCGCTTTTTGGGCATGGATGCGATTTTCGGCCTGCTGGAAAACTACGGAATGGGCAGAGTCGATG
>JBEKKY010000045.1:0-14460 GCA_050010475.1 Acidobacteriota bacterium
ATCGACGCTCTGCGCGACGCCGGAATCCCGCTGGTCATGCGCTATAAAACCACGACCAAGGGAACGTATCTTCCCGACCGATGGCAGCTTCCGGATGAGATCCGGGACGATACCGGAATCCTCTTCACCTCTGCTTTCCCCGGCTATGATTCGTATGAACAGATTATCTCCGATTTTTATAAAGACCGCATCCGCCGGGAGCGGCTGCGGGAACTGAGCAGTCTGCTCGATCTGGCAGCCAAGGCCGGATCGGGTAATGGTATTTCCGAAGAGATCGAGCGGCGCATTCGGGCGCTGACTCTCGAAATTGAGCAGAATATCTACAAATTTGACCGCCGGTTCCTTTTCAGGGTGCTCTCGATGGGCCATTCGCAGTTCGCCGAGTATATCGGCGCGCGCGGCCCAAACACGTCGACCAACGGAGCGTGCGCCAGCGGCACTCAGGCGATCGGGCTCGCCAGCGACTGGATCAAGACCGGCCGCTGCCGCCGCGTGATCATTGTTTCCGCGGATGATATTACCTCGGACCATCTCATGGGCTGGTTCGGTTCCGGATTCCTCGCTTCCGGCTCTGCGGCGACGGATGAAATCGTCGAGGATGCGGCCACTCCGTTTGATCGCAGGCGCCATGGGCTGATCATCGGAATGGGCGCTTCGGCCATCGTGCTCGAAAGCCTGGAATCGGCGCGCGAGCGCGGCATCCGTCCCATCTGCCACGTGATGGGTTCGATCGTCGCCAATAGCGCTTATCATGGGACGCGGCTCGACGTGAGCCACATCCGGCACGTGATGGAGAAGCTGATCTCCGATGTGGAAGCGGAGTGGGGAATCAATCGATATCAGATTGCCCCGGAAACCGTCTTCGTCTCGCACGAAACCTACACTCCGGCCCGCGGCGGGAGCGCATCCGCCGAGGTATTTGCGCTGCGGCACGTCTTTAAAGAAGCCACGGACCAGATTGTTGTCGCCAATACCAAAGGTGCGACCGGTCATCCGATGGCTGTCGGAATAGAAGACGTGGTATCGGTCAAGATACTCGAGACTGGGATTGTTCCGGCTGTTCCCAATTTCAAAGAAGTGGACCCCGAACTTGGACAGCTCAACCTTTCCAAGGGAGGACACTACCCGGTGCGCTATGCGCTGCGGTTGGGCGCGGGCTTCGGATCGCAGATCTGCATGACTCTGCTGCGCTGGGCGCCGACTCCCGACGGCAAGCGGCAACCGCCGTCCGCTCTCGGCTATCGGTATCGCATCGAGGATGCGGCCGCATGGAATAACTGGCTGAAGCGTCTTACCGGCTATGAATCTCCTGATCTCGAAGTGGTCCAGCGCACACTCAGGGCCAAAGACCAGGGCCCCACAGTTCGAATTGAAAATGGAATGGCCGCGGCGCCGTCGCTGATGGCAAAACCCGCTTCGCCGCATCAGGAAATTCCTGCTGCCGCTTTTACGCCTGCCGGTTTGCCGCAGCCAAAACCGGCGCCGGTTGCAGCCCATGAATCGGCTGCGGTCCAGGCGCCCTCTCCTGCAGTTCCGCAAATCGATGAAGTGCAGCGGAAGGTGATGCAGATCATTGCCGAAAAAACCGGCTATCCTACCGATATGCTCGATCTCGATTTGGATCTGGAGGCCGATCTTGGGATCGATACGGTGAAACAGGCAGAGATGTTTGCCGCAATCCGGGCCGCTTATGACATTCCACGAGACGACAATCTTAAACTGCGGGATTTCCCGACCCTCGCTCACGCAATGAAGTTCGTTTATGACAGACGGCCGGATTTGAAACCCGCAGAGCCGAGGCCGGTGGTGGGCGGAGTACAACCGGCTCCTGCCGCACGCGGCCCTGTCGCGCCGGCTCCTGCAGTCGATGCGGTACAGCAGGAGGTTTTGAAAATTATTGCCGAAAAAACCGGCTACCCAACGGATATGCTCGATCTCGATCTGGATCTGGAGGCCGACCTTGGGATCGATACGGTCAAGCAGGCGGAAATGTTTGCCGCCATCCGGGCGGCATACGATATCCCGCGCGAAGACAACCTGAAGCTTCGGGATTTTCCAACTCTGGCTCATGTGATCCAGTTCGTCTACGACCGCAGGCCGGATTTGAAGCCTGCGGAGCCGCGACCGGTGGGAAGTGGAGTTCAACCGCTCGACGCCGCTCGAAGCTCCGTTAGCGAACCGGTTGCGTTGGAAACACCCGCAGCGGCCAGGACAGCGGTTACACCGGCTGAAGCTGAGACAGATGGAGTAAAAGAAAAGGTTCTGGAGATCATTGCGGAAAAAACAGGCTATCCTCCGGACATGCTCGACCTCGATCTGGATCTGGAAGCGGATCTCGGGATCGACACGGTCAAGCAGGCGGAAATGTTCGCCGCCATTCGGGCTGCCTATGACATTCCACGGGAAGACAATCTGAAGTTGCGCGATTTTCCGACGCTGGCCCACACAATCCAGTTTGTGTACGACCGGAAACCTGAACTGAGGAAAAAGCCGGCAGCAGCGCAGCCTGAGCCCAAGCCGACTCAAGCACCGGAGAACGCATCGGCGCCAAAGCCGGTCGTCGGCAGCATCGCTGCCGCCGATTTGATACCGCGGCGGGTCCCGGTGCCGCAACTCCGGCCGGCATTGTCCCTCTGCAAGCCTACGGGCGCTGCCCTCAAACAAGGGAGCCGGGTCATTGTGATGCCGGATCAGGGCGGTGTGGGAAAAGCTCTGATCGGAAAGCTGGAGAAACTTGGTGTGCAGGTTTTGGTAATTGACGGCGCGCCGGATACGAAATTCCTGGCGAAATATATAGAAAATTGGAAAGCCGAAGGCCCGATTCAGGGAGTTTACTGGCTGCCTGCGCTCGATATTCAGACGGATGTGTCGGGAATGACTTATGTGCAGTGGCGGGAGGCCACGAGAGTTCGCGCCAAGCTGCTGTTCACCACAATGCAGTCCCTGGACGGGCAGATGGGGGAACCGGGATCATTCCTGATTTCCGCAACCCGGCTCGGCGGCTTGCACGGGTATGATGCCGCCGGCGCGTGTGATCCTCTGGGCGGCGCCGTCACTGGATTCACGAAGGCGTTCAAGCGTGAAAGGAGCCAGGCGACTGTAAAAGTCATTGACTTTGAACCAAGCCGAAAGACCAGCTCTCTGGCCGACCTTCTGCTGGAGGAAACATTGCGCGATCCGGGCGCCGTGGAAATCGGATACAGAGACGGCCAGCGCTGGACGATTGGATTAAATGAGCAAAAGATCGGTCACGGCCGGTCGCTGCCGCTGAACAAAGAAACGGTTTTCGTCATTACCGGCGCTGCAGGAAGCATCGTCTCTGCAATAACAGCGGACCTTGCTGCGGCGTCGGGCGGGACCTTTTACCTCCTCGATCTCACACCCCAGCCGGATGAGCACAACAACGATCTTGCACGGCTCGAAACGGATAAGGAAAACCTGAAGCGTGAGATTTTCGAGCGACTCAAATTCCAGGGCGAACGGGCGACTCCGGTTATGGTCGACAGGGAAATTGCAGCTCTCGATCGGTCCCGCGCGGCACTCGATGCAATCCAGGCTGTCAGGAAGGCGGGAGGGGTCGCTCATTATTACAGTCTCGATTTGACCGACAATGCCGCGGTGGCCCGGGTAGTGAAGGAGATTGCAACCCGGCACGGACGCATCGATGTTCTGATGCATGCAGCCGGCTTGGAAATCAGCCGAACGATCGCGGACAAGAAGCCGGCCGAATTCGACCTGGTTTTTGATGTCAAGAGCGACGGCTGGTTCAACCTGGTTTCCAGTATCGGAAATATGCCGGTCGGCGCTGCGGTTGTGTTCAGCTCGGTGGCCGGCCGGTTTGGAAATTCAGGGCAGACGGACTACAGCTCGGCGAACGATCTGCTGTGCAAGTGCATTTCGAACTTCAGGTCAAGCCGGCCGGAAACGCGAGGCATCGCGATTGACTGGACGGCGTGGAGCGGAATCGGAATGGCCACCCGGGGATCGATTCCCGCTATTATGAAACAGGCTGGAATCGATATGTTGCCGCCTGAAGCTGGGATTCCGATCGTGCGGCGGGAATTGCTTGCAGGCACCCGCGGTGAACTGGTCATCGGCCAGGGACTCGGTATTCTGGTGAAAGAGTTCGATCCTCAGGGCGGACTGGAAACAGGCGGCGAAGCGCTTGAGGCGGCTGTAAAGCGATCCGGCGTCATGGTAGGCAAGGTCGACGAAATGGGCTTGTACAGCGGTCTAACCGTCGAAACAGCGCTCGACCCTGCAAAACAGCCCTTCCTCTTCGATCACCAGATCAACATGACCCCTGTTTTACCGGGCGTCATGGGCTTGGAAGCAATGGCGGAGACGGCGAAGCTTCTGTTCCCCGATCGATATGTCGGTGCGATTGAGAATGTGAGCTTCCTCACTCCATTCAAGTTCTATCGCAGCCAGCCGCGTGATCTCCGGATCTGCGCGGATTTTTCAGTTGAGAAAGATGACATCATTGCCAATTGCAGGCTGGTAGGTTCGCGCGTGCTTCACGGCCAGTCGGAGCCGGAGATGACAACGCATTTTGCGGGGCAAGTGCGACTGGTTTTACAGCAACCGCAAGCTGCCCGAGAGGAAGCGATTTCCCGGCGGGTGAAGGGCGCCAAAGTCGACGCGTCGGATATTTACAAAGTATACTTTCATGGTCCCGCATACCAGGTCATCGAGAGTGCATGGCGGGCAGGAGAGCATATCATCGCCTCCTTCGCAAAAAACCTGCCGGCGAATCACGAACCCTCCGACCTGCCGCTGATCGCATCGCCTCGATTCGTCGAACTGTGTTTTCAGACGGCGAGCTTGGCGGGGCTGGCGATTCAGTCGCAGCTCGGTCTCCCGTATTCCTTTTCCGAACTCAAGCTCCTGTCCATGCCGGAAAAAGACCCTGATGCAACATTCTATTCAATTGTCACGCCCAATCCGGATGGGACCTATGATGCGAAGCTGACCAGCGGAAAGGGGGAAGTGTATTTGGTTCTGCGCGGATATAAAACCATGAATCTTCCGGATCCTATCCCGGGGGATTTGCTTCAGCCATTGCAGCTTGCACTCCAGGCGGGCAAGAAGGGGCAAGCGTAAAAGCTATCAACCACGAAACACACGAAAGGCATGAAATTTTCTCTTTCGTCTTTTTCGTGTGTTTCGTGGTTCGATCCAAATGGAAAGCATATTCTGGCTCACCCAAACTGCATCACAACTCCCGGACCATGATGATTGGCTGAGTGACGAAGAACGTGAAGTCGTGGCCGGGTTCCGTTTTCCAAAGCGAAGAAATGACTGGCGGCTGGGCCGCTGGACGGCCAAACAGGCCTTCCGCGCCTATCGTTCGAAAGAGCGTATTTTGCTTTCGTCCCTGCAAATCCGTGCGGCCAATGATGGTGCGCCGGAAGCTTTTTATAACGGGGAACCCACTGCGGTCTCCATTTCCCTCAGCCATAGAAGGGACCGCTGTCTGTGCGCTGTAGGCTTGCCCGGTTTCGGTGTGGGCTGCGACCTGGAATGGATAGAGCCTCGGGAAGCGAATTTTGCCGCCGATTACTTCACTCCGGAAGAACTGGCTGCCACTCTTGAAGCGCCGGCCGGGAGAGAGCTTTTAGAGACTCTGATCTGGAGCGCCAAGGAGACCGGTTTGAAGATCCTGCGCCAAGGGCTGAGCCGTGATACACGCAGCATTTCCATCTCTCTGAATACACCGGTGCAGGAAGGATCCTGGAGTATGTGGAATGGTCGCTGCCTTGAATCTTCCCTCGTTTTCTATGGATGGTGGCGGACCTCTGAAGGTTTCGTTCACACAATCGCATCCGATCGGCCCACCTCCGCCCCCGAATCTTTGGTTCTTTGAGTCTTGAGGCCTTCAAGTTTGTCCAGCTCAAAGACTCTAAGACTCCAAGACTCTAAGACACAAAGAGAACGGAACGTGGTATCCTAAGCGGCCATGAGCCGACAATTTCAGGCTGCGCGCCCTTTTCCGCGCACAGCGATCGGGTTCCTCCCCGATTACCTGGATTTCCAGAGGGGCATCCGGGTTGGAAATCTGGATGACAATCAGCGCATCACCCGCATTCTCAAACTGGCGCTTGAAGCGCGCTACCAGGAACCTTTCGTAACCGAGCGATACGGACGCGGAGTCTACTGGCAATGGATCGGATTTCTGCCGCGCGCCAACCGCGACGCCAAGCCGGTCTCTTCCAAGGTCAGCTTCGGGTGTTCGAAGTTTTTCCTGACCGTCGATACTGAAGAACAGCTTTTCAAATGCGGATTCTCCGTCGAGCGTGGATTCAGGGAATCTCCCGATTTTCCAGCGATCGAACTGAAACCGGATTGGGACTGGCATCGTCTGGTCAAAGCACTGACGCCTGCAGGCGCGATGGCTCGGGAGTTGAAGCGTTTGGTTTTCCGGGAAGGCTTCCAAATTGACGCCGGAGGCTGGGAGAATCGATGTGCGATTACCAAAAGCAAATTCCCCAGCATGGCTAAATTGAAAAAAATTCTCGATGATGCGCCGCCCGCATCCTGGGCCGGATTTCAGGTATACTACCCGATGCCGGAAAAAGAAGTGCGCAGTTCGTCCGGGATTGATCTTGTGGAATCAATGACGGCGATTTTTGAGGAAGTGACTCCGGCGATGAATGTATGCATGCAGACTCGGCTCAAGTAGAGTCATTTGCAATGTGCTAACAGAGCCGCAGGCAAGCGGGATTTCCGGCGCCCGATCGGCCGCGGCTAAGTTTTTCTCAGGAATTTCATGATGAATCAGACCGTTTCTGTTTCAAAACCCAAAACTGCCAGGGCAAGTGCCGCGAAAACGAAGGCGGCCGACGAACCGTTGATCAAGGAGAAACTCAGAATCCTGCTGTTGGAAAACATTCATCCCGCTGCAGATGAAAACTTTCAGGCAGGCAATTTAAGCCTGATCGAGAGAGTCTCCGGATCCCCGCCCGAGAAGCAGTTGACCGGGATGCTCGAGGATGTGCACATCCTGGGCATCCGTTCGAAAACTCAGATTAACGAACGCGTGCTGAGTTCGGCCCCGAAACTGATCGCTATCGGATGCTTCTGCATCGGAACGGACCAGGTGGATTTGGATGCCGCCGCGCAGCGGGGCGTCGCCGTTTTCAATGCGCCATTCAGCAATACCCGCAGCGTCGCGGAACTGACGATTGCGGAAGTAGTGATGCTGGCGCGGCGCGCAGCGCAGCGTTCCATGGAATTGCATCAGGGCCGCTGGGAAAAATCGGCCGAAGGATGCATGGAGGTGCGCCGGAAGACGATTGGAATTGTCGGGTATGGCCACATAGGTCCTCAGGTCGGACTATTGGCCGAGTCGCTTGGGATGAGAGTGATTTTCCACGATATTCTGAAAAAACTCCCGCTGGGCAACGCGCGTCAAGTCTCCGGGCTGGAAGAGCTGCTGAAAGTGTCCGATTTTGTCACCTTGCATGTTCCCGACACGCCGCTGACCCGGCGCATGATCAGCCATGAACGGCTGCAGATGATGCCCAGGGGGAGCTATTTGCTCAATCTCAGCCGGGGGTCGGTCGTGGATATCGAGGCTTTGCGGGCGGCGCTCGTCAGCGGTCATCTGGCCGGCGCCGCTCTGGACGTTTTTCCAAAAGAACCAAGCTCGCGCAATGATCCTTTCGAATCGGAACTGTGCGGACTGCACAACGTGATTCTGACGCCGCACATCGGCGGCAGCACTGAAGAGGCGCAGCGGAATATCGGACTGGAAGTTTCGGATGCCCTGATTTCTTACGCCCAGACCGGCAGTACGACCAACTGCGCCAACCTTCCCGAGGTGCAGTTGCCCGCAATGGAAGACAGCTATCGCCTGCTCAACATCCATAAAGATATGCCCGGTGTGCTCAGTCGCATCAACGGGTTGGTCGCCAGGATAAAAGTGAATATCAAAGCGCAGGCCTATAATACGCGTCAGGGTATCGGGTATCTGATTATGGATGTGGAGCGAAGCCTTTCGCGCGCTGTCGAACCGCAGATTGAGGCGCTGGACACCAGCATTCGCACCCGTCTGCTGGTTTAAACCACGAAACACACGAAAAACACGAATTGATCAAGCCGTTTTCGTGTGTTTCGTGGTTAAAACCTGATTCATCAGGAGTGAAAGAACCCAGCCGATCGCAAAGCCCGTGGCCGTACTGTTCAGCGCCAATACCGCTGCCGCAGTCCCCAGCATAACGGTTGCCGCTCCTCTTTCCGTTTGATCTGTTGCGACCAACGACAATTCCAGCCCGCTGATGCCGAGCAGGACTCCCAATATCGAATTCGGGTAAACATGCAGCAGGGAAAGCAGGGAGCCGCCCAAGAACACCCCAAGGACCATTTTCAAACATCCTAAGAAGATAATGCTGGCGCTGCTTCTCGCTCCAAACCTGTATTGGCCCGCCAGTCCTCCGGCTCCATGGCACATGGGCATGCCGCCGAACCATCCGGATACAAGATTCATCAGTCCGACGCTGACCGCAACCTTGCGCGGGCGTGCGGGGTGGTCGGGAAACAAATCCACTGAAAGCGCACAGACTGCAACCACGGAATTCAGCATTGTGAGCGGGATCTGAGGCAGTGCAGCTCGAAAAAAGGAACTGCGGAAATCCTCCCAGGTCAACGGCACCCAGTGTGGCAGGCTGAACCCGAGCCGTAGAGTCGAAAAAATGTCCGGATTGGCTGCGGCGGCTAGAACCAGGCCCGCAACAAACAGAACCAGGGCGGACGGCATTTTTCGTGAGGAAGCAAAAAAGAGAATGAAGGCAAAGCCCACAATCCCGACACTGATGCTGTCCAGACCCCATACCGAGTGTGTTTCGCGTATGAGTTTGATTCCGCTTCCGATCAACTGAAGACCAAGCCCGAGCTGCAGCCCTCGGACGACCGGCTTGGGCACCCAGCGGTCAACAACTGTGATAAGCCGGGTAATCCCGAGCAGAAAAATGATCGAGCTCGTCCAAATCCCCGCCGCCAGGATCTGGCCGAGACGGAGGTGTTCTGCGATGGCCACGGCCGCAATCGCTTTCATCGGCTGAACGGCCATCGGGATTGAGAATGCAAATCCGGTAATAATGTTGAAGAGACCTGCGAAAAACAGGGCAGTGGCAAAATCCAGCCCGTTGGTGATGCTCATGCCCACCAGAAGAGGGATAAACGTGCCCAGATCCCCAAGAGATCCGGAAATTTCGTGCCGGTTTAGTTTTGGGAAAGTCAGGCGCCAGCGCTCGGTAGCATTCTTGGTTTCCAAATCAATTCACCAATCGGCCGGTTTGGCTCTTGTCGTTGCCCACCCAAGCGCCTGGAATGCAACGCTGGGCTTCGATGCCATACATGGTCTGTTCTGTGTGCTTTGGCTTTCCCTGCAAGACCTGCCAAACCCCAGACATAGCTGTCGTTTAAAAAGACACGGTTGCTTTTATCACAAAAACCTTTGAGACTACAACTGATGCTGCGACGTGTCGGTTTTTATCCAACGAGGCGCACGCGGGCGCTCAATGCCCGTTTTGAGCCGCCGGCAAATTTCATGAAGTCAGGCGAGTCCACATTGTTGATGACGCTGTCGGGATTGCTGCGGCTGGTGACGTTCAGGATTGTCAGCCGAACCGCCCAATTCTTGGTGAACAGGTGCACGCGTTTTTCGATCCCGATGTTCAGGCTCAAATAATCCGGAAAGCGCGTCTGGTTGGCCTGTCCCACAACTTGTTGCTGCTCGTTAACGATGCTGAACGGAAATCCGGTTCGGTATTCGAAAAAATAGCTGAGGAACAGACCCCACAGCGGCGCCGGAGCCCAGCCTGAGGATATAAATCGGTTCGGCGCGTCCCAATTCAGAGGGCCGGACTGCTGTGGAGTAAACACGATGGTTTGGAGCGAGTAATCAAAAACACGGTTGCTGCGCGTGCCGGACCTTGTGTAGTTTGCCGAAATGCTGGCCTGATCGCTGAATGAATGGCGAAAAGAAAATTGTACCGACCGGTATCGGTCCCTTCGATTGTTCTGCAGCAGAAAAATGTTTTCGTTGTTGTTATGCGCGAATTGTTCGTAAGCCAGCCCGAGTCGGCC
The DNA here is from genome assembly GCA_050010475.1 of Acidobacteriota bacterium. GTDB lineage: Bacteria > Acidobacteriota > UBA6911 > UBA6911 > UBA6911 > UBA6911. The sequence continues at coordinate 10,090 of JBEKKY010000045.1, forward strand.
GTTCCTCTGCGTAACATCGAATCCGACATGGGAATTGCCGCCGATCGCCTCTTCCCAGCCCAGGCTCATAGTGTAGAAACGCGGCTGTCTCAATCCGTCATCCGGCAATTGAAAGCGGCTGATCACCGGTCCTATCAACAGAGGTTTCGGAGGCAATTGATAAAACAGATCGGAGCGCTGCTCATCGTAAGCCGGACCCAGGCTGGAAAGAGTCAGGGGCTGCACAAAAATTCCCCAGGCAACACTCAGCTTGGCACGATCGCTTTTGAAGGGGAGGATGTTGGCCGAAACGCGCGGCGACGGAGTGATCCGTTGCGTAACCCGGTCCCAGTCCGCTTTAATTCCGAACTGCAGCACGAGAGGACGAACGACATGCCAGACGTCGTGTGCGTAAGCTCCAGCCAGTGCGTCGCTGAGGTTGAATTGAACCGGTCCGAAAAACTCGGTCTGTTGGGCGACGGTCCCATCCGCCCGTATGACTTCAATAGAACTGCGCCTGGAAACCTGGTTCCATTCAATCTCCGAGGCATTAAATCCGAATTGCAGATCGTGCGTGCCGTGCCAGTGGCGGCTCGGCTTGCTCATGCTTCCGAGCGCCTGCCAGCGGCGCGTGTCCTGATGCCGTGCTTCAAAATAGTTGCCGGAGGAACCGTTCGGGGTCAATTCGTACGGTTCAGAGCCCTGGGGACGACTTTCAGTATGGGAAGAATCTACCGCAATTCCGATTTCATAAAAAGTTCTGCCGCTCCACATTTGATCTTTAAGCGAAACGAACGAGCGATACAAACGCAATTTTTGCGTGGTCGAAATCGGTGAAAACGGGCTAAGTCCGATGTGGGAGGCGTTGAGCTGATTATAAAGGAAGCTGCCTTGAAGCATGTTTTTCGGAGTCAGCTTGATCTGCGTCCTCAACATATTGTCGCCGGCCCACTGCGTGATGGAGTTGGCGTTGCTGGGGAGATTCTGAACCAGGCTGAATGTTCGTTGGATGCTGAGCGCTTCCGAAAACCAGGCGCGGTCTTTGTGAATTGGGCCTGAGAGGGCAAGCCTGGGATACCAGCTCGATAAATGAATCCCTTGCTCAAGGCTCACCCCCGGTAAGAAATTGGTCGCTCCGGCGCGCCATTGGTCGTCACCAACGGCCGTGTCCATTGTCAGCACCCCGGCGCCCGCATTCCCATATTGTGAGCTGTAGCGTCCCGACTCGACTTGCGCAGAGCGGACGCTGTCGACATTGACCCTGGCCGAAAAATTTCCGGTTACCGGGTCGCCGATGTCGAACCCGTCCAGAAGATACTGCGTCTCCGCCGTGCGCCCACCTGCGATGTGAAGTTGGCCCGAATTATCGCGCACGACCTCAGGCAGAACCTCGAGGCTGTTTCTGAGATCATGAGTGGATGACACCGGGATATCGCGGATCTCTCTGGCAATCAGCGTTTCCTGATGGGATGTAACCAGAGGCTGGATGCTTTCATCCGTGGAATACACCTCGACCTTTTCGTGAATCTCGGTTTCGTGGTTGACCGTGAATGAGATCTGGTTTAGCCCTTCCTTCAATTCGAATGCCTGGGCAGTTACACGGAAGAAGCCCGACTTGTTACAACTGAATTGGTAATTGCCGGCGACCGGCGCAGAGTACGCAAACAAGCCGGCGGCATCGGATTGGGTCACAAAAACCTGCTGGTCGGGCGACTGGATCCTGATTTCAAGTCCGGCGACCGGTTTGCCGTCTTCATCCACCACGTTGCCGCGCAGTCGAACTCCTTCGGGCGCGCTCCAGGCGAAAATGGCTGAAACATATAAGACGAGGAATCCAAAAGCGATTTTCAAGCTGACTTCTCCGACTGATCCCTTTTTATCCCAAATCGAGGCGGATTTCACTGATTATCACAAATCTTTCAGCCATCAGCACTCAGCCGTCAGCGCTCAGCAAAAGGCGATTTGGCTGAGAGCTGACGGCTGAAGGCTGAAAGCTGATAACATTGGTGGAATCGGTGGTGTTTTTTTCTGCATCTGATCTACACTAGGCGTGGAGGATCTTTCTGATGACGAAACAGATCGGCGTGTTGACCGCAGGGGGCGACAGCCCAGGCCTGAATGCCGTGCTTCGAGGAATCGGCAAGGCTGCAGAAGAGCAGTTCGGGATGGAGGTCATAGGTTTTCGGGACGGATTCCGCGGCTTGATGGAGAACCGGACAATAGATCTGAACGAGCAGGCTCTGTCCGGGATTCTCACGCTTGGCGGCACCATTCTCGGAACCAGCCGCGAAAAACCCCACCGCATGCTTGTCGGGGGACGCTCCATGGATATGACCGACGCAATCGTCGAGAACTATCGCCGGAATCACCTTGACGTGCTGGTATGCATCGGTGGCGGAGGTACCCAGAAAAATGCCTATCGTCTGATGCAAAAGGGATTGAACGTCGTTACGTTGCCCAAAACGATCGACAACGACGTGGCGTTGACCGATGTTTCCTTCGGTTTTGATACGGCGCTCGGCATCGCAACTGAGGCGATCGACCGCTTGCACAGCACAGCCCACAGCCACCATCGCATCATTCTTGTGGAAACGATGGGGCACCAGGCCGGATGGCTCGCGCTTGGGGCAGGACTGGCGAGCGGCGCCGATGTCGTTCTCATTCCGGAGATTCCGTACGACATCGAAAAAATCGCCAGGGCGATTCTAAGCCGTAGGCGGGGAGGCAAGCATTCCAGTATTGTCGCAATCGCCGAAGGCGCCATTTCCGTGGAAGACGCAGCGGCGCGGGAAAAACCTGAGAAGAAGGAGAAAATCAAACGGCAGAAAAGCAGGAAAGCCAAAAGCAATATTGCCTTGCCTGAGGTAAGTCAGGGCAGCAATACCCTGACTCTGGCAAAGAAGCTGGAAGAATTGACCAGGCTCGAATCCCGCGTAACGATCCTTGGATATCTTCAGCGCGGGGGGACTCCCTCGGCAAACGACCGGATTTTGGCCACCCGGTTGGGAACCGCGTGCACCGCTTTGATCGACGAAGGAACTTATGGCGTGATGCTTGCGGCGCATGCGGATAAAGCGGAGCCGGTCCCGCTCGAAGAAGTTGTGGGCAAAATCAAGACGGTTCCGCTCGATCATTCCTGGATCGAGAGCGCGCGGCGCGTCGGGACCAGTTTTGGAGACTGATGACGCGGAGCCGCGGAGTTTAAAATCCGGAACCTCGGCCGGGCCGGCTGCCATTGCACTCGGGCGGCTGGTCTGGGAAACTTCTGGCAGGAGGAAAGTCGATGAAACAAGCCAGATTCATACAGCTTATCGAGGTGCAAAAAGCTTTGTACGCATTAGATGAAGAAGGGAAAGTATGGCAGTACGGAGAGGAGCCTTCAACAAAAGGGTATGCCTGGATGCCATTGAGCAGCAAGAGACTTGAGGAGCCGACTCCTGAGCCCGATCGGACGACTGTGGGATTCTGATGGAGGGGCCTGAATTAGCCTGGACCTGCCCGAAGTGCGGACACTGGCTGATACCAGAATCATATTTATTAAACCCGTCCGAAGAATGGAAAGAGGTTGTCAAAGTGATTGTGAAAGAGCGGCAGTAAATCATCAACCGGGGCATCGGAAGAGGCCCCTGGAGAAACCATGACCAAGACTAAGCAAATTCTGCCATCACCACCTGCCAAAGCTGTGAAGAAATTCTCAATTCCCGTTTCACCTGATGAGTTACACCAGGCCGTTGATACGATTTTGGCGACTCCGACCTTATCAAAAGCTTTCGGGGATTGCCTGTTGCTGACTTTTTGGACGGAAAAAACTGGGAACAAGAGGAGACAAGTTGACTTTGCACGGGCAATGTCTCGTTTTTTGGATACTTGGACGCAACCGGAAAGCAAGGAATAGTGAACTATATCTGCGGCCCAGGCAGCCGGGCCTCTGGAGAAAACAAGGAAGGGGCAGAGCAGATTCCGGAGAGGTTCCGCCCCTTCTCAAGGAGGCCTACGAATTGTCTGTCGTCCACCGCTGACAGAATACGCTATGTCACCGAATGCGTTGAATAAGAATTGGTTAAGTTTCTGAATGCAGCCGCGTCCGTGAAAGAAGAGGGGCAGAACAAAATTTGCCCCTCTCAGGGAAATTGTAGGTATTGGATTTGTTGAGTAAGATACTTTCCAACATCGCATGTTTCAGGAAATTTGATTGAAGTTTTGTAAGCTGATTCAAGCAGGGGGAGGCCCATGGGAACCGAACCACATTTTGAAATGCTTCTTGATGCTATGACTCAAGCCGACCCCAAACACGACCGAGGCTTTAGTCTTTCGGTTATCGCGGTCATGTCCGACTTAGAAAAACATCAACTGCAAAAACTTCAGGATTCAGTGTTACCGGTGGACCAGGTG
>JBEKKY010000046.1:0-14727 GCA_050010475.1 Acidobacteriota bacterium
GAACGTCTGCGCAGCCAGCGCTTGTTGAACCGAATCGAAGCCGCTTAGAATCGAAGGCATAAAGGCTAGTCCTAACTGGTTATTTGGTGCGGGCGTTGCCGTTCATAATATTCATTTGCACAGACGCGATCTGCGAATGCCGGCGATCACGCTTGCTGAGAAAACGTCGGTCGCATCGAAGGAACTTGCTCGAACAATCCGTTTTGATGATAAGATCCCGAGGCATTGGAAATGACTGCCAATAAACTTCGGGAGAATTGAATCGATTTTTCAATGAGCTTCATATTACGTTGGTTGACGGATTTCAGTTGCTTCACGATGTTCCTGAAAAGGGCGGCTTGCGATCTGAGTTCCAGCGCGATTGACTGTTCGAGACTGTCGGCGAGTTTCATAAGAGTAAACTCCTCGCGTGGAATCCGGAAGGCCTCGCTCAGATCGTAACAGAGCCGCTTCATCTCCATCTCCAGTTCACGAAGGCGGTCTTCCGCCGCGCGTGCTCAACGAGATCGCGGTAGAGATTGATTTCTTCGCGAATAATTCCCAGGAGATCCGAAAGCGGGTCACTCATGAATCAGATCCTGAGATCGATGTGCTGTGAGGATATGGAGTCATCGGTCTTTTGGGTTGTGTCGGTCGATGTGCTGTCGGTGTCTTTTTGGTCTGGTTTGGATTTCGGATTCTTTGGCCGGCGTGGCTGATCCCCGCCCAGCCGTTCCTCTCGTCCAACCCTTTCCAGAAATGGTGAAACGACAAGATTCAAGAGACCAAAGTCATCTGACATGGCCGTCTCCACCTAGTCGAGTTTAAAAGACCTCGTCCAGCAGGTTGCCTCCGACTATTTTTTCGGCGATCTTCTCCGCCTTGATATTGTATGTGCCGCTCTCGATCTGACCGCGAACCTGATTAACTCGATCTTCCCGAACATCAGGAGTTGATTGAATCAGGCTCTGCATATGTGAAGCTTCCAGACCCTGAACCGACAATTCAAGCCGGTCCGAAGCGGAAGCGTCTCCGCCGCTTTTCTGCGTCCGAGCTGATTGCTGCGGAGCATCGAGCCGCTGCACGTTTGCGTTCAAGCTTATCAAAGGGTTCGTACCGTCAATCTCCATATTTATCCTCAAGAGATTACTCTTGGTTTCCTTATCGTCCCTCTGATAATAGCACTTTAACCATTAATAGCCATTCCTGGAATTGCATTTTGAATTTCAGCTGCCCATCTTTGAGACAGCTGCGCGCTGCTTTAACCACACAGCCTGGGTTCCTGCTAACGGCAGCGGGTCCACGGGCTTTCCCATTCGGGTCACTTCAAAGTGAAGGTGAGGTCCGGTACTGCGCCCTGTGCTCCCCACCGTTCCAAGCACGGACTCTGAATCGACAACATCCCCCGCTTTTACGTTGACAGAACCAAGGTGACCGTATCGCGTTTGAAGTCCTCCGGAATGTTGAATGAGAACATTATTTCCATACCCGGTATCATACCCGGCGGAAATGACTGTTCCCGGGAGTGCTGCAACCACTTTCGTGCCATCAGGCGCTGCCAAATCCACACCCTTGTGAAATGTAGCCTGGTGAGAAAAAGGATCATTCCGCATTCCGAAGCCGGAACTCACAGGAGCCTGCACGGGAAGCTGCAGATCGGAAATTTCAGGTTCCGGTTTGCCTGAGGTTCCGGAATCGGCGGGAGACGTCTGTGCGGGAGCTTCATTCGATGGAGCGGGATTTGTTGATGTTGGCTGACCGACCTGGGAGTTCTTGTCACTGAGGTTCTTGTACAGCAGATCTGAAATGCCCAGAACTCCGCGTTTGGCCATACTGCGCGCAACTTCCTGGTCAAAAAGATCCGTGTAGATGGATTTCCCGAACCCGCCTTCCATAAGGCCCGACTCCTCGATGGTCTCTCGCATCACTTTCAGCAACTGCGCGATAAAGAGCGATTCGAATTCTTGTGAAACTTTCTTCAGTTCGTTTTTCTGCTTGTCTCCAGTCGAGTTCTGCGCTGCCCGAATTTTATTTTCAAGCTTGCTTGCAGCCGTAGCCGACAGGTCGGTTGGAACCTGAGGCAGAGGACTGATGATTGATGATGAATCCACTTTTATCTCGAGTTAAATGATTTCCAGTTCGGCCTGCAATGCTCCCTGCGCTTTGATCGCCTGGATGATGGCAATGACATCACGCGGACCTGCACCGATGGCGTTCAAAGCCTGCACAACCTCCTCCACGCTTGCGCCCTCATGCAACGTCACGGTTCGACCCTTCTCCTCCTGGACCGAAACATGTTCTTCCGGCACAACGGTCGTCTTCCCCCCCTGGGAAAGGGGTTCAGGCTGGGAAACCTTGTAGGTCGTCCCAACCTGCAAGGAAAGGCTGCCGTGAATGATTGAAACCTCCGCGATCCGGACATCCTTCCCGAGTACGACAGTGCCGGTCTTTTCATTGATAACCACCCGGGCTTGATTGTCAACGTCTACCGTGGCGTTTTCCACGACCGACATGAATTCGATGATGCGGTTGCTGTAACCGGAGGGGACTTTGATCGCAATCGTCCGCCCATCAATGGCATTGGCAACACTCGCACCCGATACTTCGTTGATTGCCCGTGCCGCTCGAGTCGCAGTCGTAAAATCGCTTTGATACAGAACGAGATTGAGCTGCGATTTTCCGCTGAGATCCACAGCGACATCCTGTTCCACCAATCCGCCGTTCGAAATCCTGCCGACGGTCGGATGGTTCAGCTGAACGCGGTTGGCGTTGCCCCCTCCACTGTATCCGCCCAGCGCGACCTGTCCTTGAGCCGTTGCATAGACCCGGCCGTTTGCCGCCTGCAGAGGGGTCATGATTAAATTTCCGCCCTGGATGCTTTGAGCGTCCCCCATAGAGCTGACGGTCACGTCAATACGGCTTCCCTGGCGTATGAAGGGAGGCAGAACTGCTGTCACCATTACGGCGGCGATGTTTTTCACCCGCACCTGACCGGGGTCGATGGTAATTCCACTGCGAAGGAGCATGTTTGCCAGCGTCTGGGTTGAGAAAAGTGTCTGGCTTCGGTCCCCGGTTCCGTTCAGTCCAACGACAAGACCGTACCCGTATAGTTGGTTGTCGCGCACCTCTTCGAAAGCCGCGACATCTTTAATCCGGCTCGCAGCTGTGGTGGAAATTGGGAATAAGCCAAATCCAGAGCCTGCCAAAAAGAGATAAAGCCACTTCAAGCGCATGCATCCCCACTAAAAAGGCAAAATACCGGTGAGAATTTTATAAAGCCAACCGGGTTTGGTCGGCTGGCTGACTACTCCTCGACCTTGAACCCGAACCGACATCTGCGCCACTGCCGCAGAAGGAATCGTATTGTTTAATGCGATATCGTCGGGGCGGATAACGCCAGTGAGATAGAGACTCTGGTTTTCGTTATTGACACGGATCTCGCGGAAGCCCTCCACCAACAGATATCCATTGGGGAGGACATCAACAACCCGTGCGCTCAAAGTCGTTTGCAGAGTTGTAGCCCGGCTTGTCTCCCCTGTTCCCGTGAAGCTCGAACTGCTTTTGCCCGAGACCAAGGTTGGGATTTCGCTGATCTTTTTTTCGATGCCAAAGAGGTGGTCAAAGCCCGCACTGTTCGCCGTGTCTCGTGTACTCTTGGCATCTGCGCTGGCCACTGCCTGCGTAGTCTCCGAAACTACAATCGTAACCATGTCGTTCACAAAACGGGCTTTCGGATCACGATAGAGACTGGAATAATATCCATTACCGGTCCATAGAGAACCCTCGGTTGGGCTATTTTCCTTTGACTGTTTGTGCGCGCTTTCCACATAAACACGAAGATCAGTGGGATCGGTCACCCGAACATTCGCCTTGCCTGTAAAGCATGCCGCCGAGGTCAAGGAGAGCAACGTGATTGCAATAACACCCTGAATCGTATACTTCATTTCTTTGCCGCTCCTATTGCATTCTGACTGCCGCCCTGCCAGTAACCTGAGCCTTGAGCGTAGAAGAAAATTCCAGATTGCGAACGACGATCACCTGGCCAAGCCTGCCATCCTGCTCGGCCCTGGCCAACGACGTAAGCAGGATTCCGTTTCTCTCCAGGCGTAACCGAACCGTTTCACCGTGGTGGACAAGAAACGGATCCGAAAAAGCCTCACTGGTTAAGGGATCACCTGGGGAAAAATTTCGGCGCGAGGCTTTTCCCAGAATGTCTTCCGGACGCCGAGCATAGACGGCCCGGAGATCCGGAATATCTGCGACTTTTTCCACAATATCATCAGCGCTGATGATTTTTTCGAGGGGTATCTTTTGGGAGGCCACCAGTATTGTGGCGTGAACTGTTAACTCGGCCGTGACCCAAAAGGAGTGCAAACTCTTTCCCGCCCTAATGACCTCGATGGGAGCCAGGATTTTTCGGCGGCCCACAATTGTCGGATTGGAGGCAAGGCGCAACTCAGCATCATCCGATGGAAGCTCAATCCCTTTTATATTTCCTATTGAATGAATCTCGATCTCGGACGCTTTCCAGGGAGTTGTTTTCGAAAAATAGGATTTAAGTTCAACCACGATTTCATTCGGGTCGACCGGTTTTCCTTGAGCTTGCACCTGAACGGCGGACGGCCCTTCAAATACAATTCCGGTGTGAGAACCCAACTTTGTCTGGATGCGCTCCTCAATCTGACCGCGGGTCAGGACTGTTCCCGAACCGAATTCCGGCGCGGGTCCAAGCGCTACATCTTCGGCCCCGCGAAGCCGATCAGGATCCAGCCCCCGCAAATCGGCAATGTCCTTTAGAGTGATGATATTGGACCTTACGGCCACTTCTTCCCTTAAACTAACCGTCAGAGTTTCGGCAAAAGCCTGGAGTTGCATCGAACCAAGGATCGTCCAGACAGTCGACAAAATGAACCCGATGCTACGAAGCAAGCTGCGAATTCTCCCCTCACCCAACCTGGAGCGGACAATACTGCGTGGCGGACATGACAAGTTCGGAGGAATACAAGAGTGAGTCCTTGAATCCACCCGGTGAACGAAGAAAGGGGTGAGGTGGCGACCCAACGCCCCGGCTGTATCTCGAGGAAAAGCCGGAGGGTCGGGTAACTTGAAAGGAATTAGGCAAAGGGTGAGGAGAGAATCCGAAGCTTGCTTCATAACACCCTATCGAACCACGTTATTGGCCTGAGTAAACATTTCGTTGGCGGTTTGGATCACTTTGGAGTTGGCTTCGTAAGCCCGCTGACTTACGATCATATTGACCATCTCTTCCACAACGCTGACATTAGACTGTTCAATATATCCCGGTAAGAGGGTCCCCAATCCATTCTCGCCGGGAGTTCCTGTAATCGCGTCTCCGGATGATTGGCTCGGGATTAAAAGGCTATTTCCGATGTTTTGCAGCCCGGATGGATTTTGAAACAAGGCCAATTCAAGCTTCCCCACCTGCTGCGGTTGGGTCTGCCCTTGTTGTTGAACGGATACCGTGCCATCGGATCCGATCGTAATTCCCACCTGGTCTGCTGGAATCGTGATCTGCGGAGACAGCAAGTTTCCGTCGGAAGTGACGATGTTCCCATCACGATTTAATTGAAAACTGCCGTTCCGCGTATATGCAAGCTGGCCATTCGACTGAAGGATTTGAAAAAAGCCTTGTCCCTGAATCACAACATCCAGAGGATTGTCTGTCTCAGAAAAATCCCCCTGAGTGAAGATGATGTCGGTTGCTACCGGCTTTGTTCCAAGCCCGACCTGCAATCCCACGGGTATTTCGGTCGTTGCCGTGCTGGCAGCACCGGCTTGCCGGAGATTCTGATAAACCAAATCCTGAAATTGAGCTTTGCGTTGCTTGAACCCGCTCGTGTTGACGTTTGCAAGATTGTGAGCGATGGTGTCGATGTTCAATTGCTGCGCTTCCATTCCGCTCGCAGCTGTATACATTGCACGTAGCATGCTTTCTCCTTAGGAACCAAGCTTGTCAATGGCTTTGGAGTTCATGTCATTCATGACAAGGCTTACGCTCTTCTGAATAGACTCGAAATTTCTCAGTAGTTCGACCATCTGAACGAGCGAGGAAACCGGATTTACGTTTGACTGCTCAAGGTATCCCGACTTGATAGTGGCGGACGAAGGTTTCTCTGCGCTTTGACCTGCCCTGGATAGCAATAATGAATTCCCTTCTTTCTCCAACATCGATACATTGTCAAAAGCGACGATTTTCAGGCGGTCCACCGGGGTATTGTTCAGCGAAACACTCCCCTCCGTGCTGATGTGAATCTGCCCTTGGCCAAGCGTTATCGGACTTCCGGAGGCGCCCAAAACCGGAAAACCATCGGCGGTCGTCAAAACAGATTGAGCATTCAGATGCAGATTGCCGTTTCGAGTGTAGCGAATCCCCTGAGGCGCATTCACAACCAAAAACCCGTCTCCGCTGATTGCCAAATCCAAATCGCCATTTGTAAAGCTCATAGCGCCCTCGGACGGGTTCAGCGCATGGTTGGCCTTGACCGAGCTCTTTATTGCCTTGCCGACCGGGTCGCCTTCGTTGGACCCATTAACAGATTGGTTGAACATTTCGAAAAAGGCCCGGTCTTCCTTGAATCCTGTGGTATTGGCGTTGGCAAGGTTATTGGCCAAAACATCCAGCGCATCCAACTGCGCTCTCATACCGGAGTAAGCTGTATACAGTTCGCTGTTCACTTGCGCTTCCTTGGGCCGCCTGTATTAGGGCCGTTTGAACCGATTATTGGATAGCAACTTTCGTGCCAGATACTTTTGTCTTTTTTATGCCGCATTCCCGATTTCCTATCTCTTCGGAGGCCTTCCATCCTCCCGTTTTTCAGCATCCCTGGCAATTCTTGCCCAGCCGATTGGGAAAGAATTGCATTTGCATCCTAGTTGTTCGCAGCATAGTTGACGGCAATTGCCCGTTCGTGTGCCGGCTCGTGAGTCTGATCTGCCGGCAGGAGATACCGGAAAAAGTAGTGGTGGGATTCCGAAGTAAAATCCAGGCGTACCCAAAAAAAGTCCTGGACCAATTCGGCCTGCATATCTTGAGCCCGGTTATTGATGGCAGTGGCGATTATCTGATTTCCTATCTCCATCAAATCTTCCAGAGAACTGAAAGTCGTGGAATTAGACAAGTCCAACTCCTCCGGATCATATGTTCGTTCCAGCAGGCGATCGATTGCGGACTGGTCGCTCATATAAGCGACAATTCCCTTTCGAACCATGCGCCGGATGGCTTCCTGCGAATTGAAATTGACGGGTCCCGATACCGCCACTCGAAGTGTCTGAGAATCGTCAAATCCGACGGGAATAAGGCCGGAGCATTTGGCCACCTTCCCCGGGATCATCCGAACAGCGTCCGCATTGGCGTCGGAGTTTCCTAAATTGATTAAGGGCAGTCCGAATTGCTGGGCAAGAGCCGCAGTCACCTGGTGTTCCTCGACGAATCCCAGCCGAAGCAGCCATTCGCCGATGCGGCCTTCCCGGGTCTCGTTTTGAAGCCTGATCGCTTCATCGAGTTGTTCTCTCGTCACAAAAGCCGTCTGCATGAGGATGGTCCCCAATTTGGGGCGGGGAAAAGTTTGGCTTTTCTGCAATTGGAGCCGTCGCCATTTCCGGCTCAATTCGCTTTCAAAATGCGCCTGTAGACAGGAGTCGCTGCAAAGCGTGTGTCCTTCATACATCGGAGGGCGACGCCGATTTAAAAAGATACTGAATTCGGACCGAATTCGGGTGCATTCTTTTCGATAACAATGGTATCTAGGCATATTGCCTCACTTGTCCATGGATCTTGCCTGCAGGAGCGCTTTCCCCTCCCATATACTTGCTCAAATTCAGTATCAGCTCGGCTTCGCCGACAGGCGCCTTGAGGCGCTTGACGATTTCCTCGAGTTCAACACCCTGGCGGGCAAGGGCGAGCACCTGGTGGCGCCGCTCCAGCGGGAGGTTGGAATCCTGAGAAGGGACGCTTAGCTCCATAATGCGTTCTTCCATGTCGTCAAAATGAGTTGAAAATTTTTGATGCGTCTTCATCTGAAGTTCCATCAACTGGGACATCCCGTCTGAAACGCGTTGCAAATCCCGTTCCACACTTTCAAGGCGCCGGATCATTTTTCTTGTGATATTCCAGCAAAAACCTGCCGAGCAGGCAGCCAAAGCAAAAAACAGAAATGCGTCTAACATTCCATTCTCCTGTTCGGGGGCAACCGTTATCGCCGGAGATTCGCTGTCGCCTGAATCACAGACTTGATTTCAGATGATAGAGCGACCAGAGCGGGTTCGTTGAGCTTAAGGTACTCGGCGGAAGCCTGCTTCTCCAGAACCAGACCTTTGTTTTTCTCGAAACCGATCCCCATCGAGATCATAAAGAGATTCGCCAGGTTTATGACGCACGCCAGCTGCTTATACGTGGGAGCGGAAATCGGACTGTGGTGGTAGGCGACCGCCTCCGCAAGCTGAGCCGGGAAATTCCATTTGCGCGCCATCAAGGCGCCAACATGGGCATGGGAAAAACCGAAAGCCAGAAGTTCCAGTTGATGGAAATTCGAATTACCGGCATAGACCTGGCTGATGATCTCGGTATAGCGAGTCTTCAAGTTCTGTAGCAGCACCGGCTTTCCAATATCGTGCATGAGTCCGCAGATCAACGCTTCTTCCACGTTCGGATATTGCACACGTCGCGCTATGGTGCGCGCAGCAACGGCAGTTCCCCAGGAATGATCCGCCAGCAACTTTGTCCCAAGGTCCTTCGCCGTCTGGAAGACGCGTTCGACGGACGCGGCCATGATGACGGATTTCACGGTTTCAATTCCGAGAACGGCCACGGCATGAGAGACGGTCGAAACTTCGCGACGCAGAGAGTACATTGCCGAATTGACGATTCTCAAGATCTTGGCCGACAAGGCCTGATCCTGGGATATCAACAACTGCACCTTACTCACGGAGGCATCCGGATCCTGCGTAATCTCCATCACTTTCATAACGACCGTCGGCATCGGCGGCAAGTCCTTCACGGTTGCAATCAAGGAGCTTAGATTCAGTTGTTCATGGTCAATCTGTGCGCTGGCCATAATTCCTTTCTCTTCCTAATAGATTTTTGTGCACTGCCCTTTATAGCTTCATCTGTCCAAAATCATCGATAAACTGCAAACCTGCAGGAGTGTTATCCAAGAGATCGAATCCGATCTGCCGCACTTTCCACTTCGAGAATGCGAACCCCGTAATTGCCGTCAATCATGACGACTTCCCCTTTGGCAATCGGTTTGTGGTTGACAATGATAGTGACCGGATCATTCACCGATTTGTCCAACTCGATAACCGAACCTGGCTCCAGCTTTAGAACTTCCTTCAGTTGCATCTCAGAGTTCCCAAAAGAAACGCTGACCGGAAGCTCGACATCCAAGAGCAAATCGATATTCCAATTTCCAGCGCTTTCTTGTCCCGCACTCGCTGCCGATTGTTGGCTTTCCGACTGTCCCACGATGTCTTCCACGATATTTCTCCCCGATATCCGCCGCCGACTTGCTGGTGGCGTGCATGACGTCAAACGACGAGTCGCTCCGATACCTCAAAAGCCTTTTTCCCCCGCCGCTGAATGATTCTTCCTGTATATTTGGGGATCCCGCCAAGGCACAGCAAAACGGGATCTCCGATGCGTTCTTTCAGTTCGATGACATCCCCGACAGAAACCTTCAGCAGATCATCGAGCGTAAGTTTGGAGCTCATGATTTCACTGCTGAGAGGAATACTGATGGGCTTTATCAGTTCATAAATACGTTCCGCCTCGCTTCCGGTCGCTTTCTGCCTTCTCGTATTCCACTGCTGATCGAATTTATTGCGCAGCAACTTCAGAATGCGGGAGGGGATGCACAGATTCATGGTTCCGGCGGTGTCACCGATCTTGACTTCCAGGTGCACGGCAATTACCGTCTCTGCGGGCGAAACAATCTGGAACATTTGAGCTTTGGTTCCCTTGCCCTCGAGGAAGAAATCGAACGCCATCACCGGGTGCCATGCTTCCCCGAGATCCCGCAGCGCGAGTTTGATTACTCCTTCAATGATGTTGAGCTCGATTTCCGTCAGATTCCGGTTTTCGTTCATAGGATGGCCCGGTCCCCCCAAAATCATGTCGATCATGGGAAAAACCAGAGACGGATTCATCTCCAGGGCAATGTTGCCGTCCAGCGGGCGCATTCCCAAACTTGCGAAAAGTGTCGGGTCCGAAAGGGACTTGATAAATGCAGAATAGGAAACCTGCTCCAGGGAAGCCAAATTCACGTCCACGAAGGCCCGGAGGTAAGCGGACAACGATGATGCAAAGTTGCGCCCAAAATGCTCATGTAACAAATGAATGGACCGCATCTGGTCCTGCGAAATCCGGTCGGCCCGGTGGAAATCGTAATTTGCGATTTTGCGGGTGGGCGCGGTCTTCTCTGATTGGCCGTCCAGGGCCAACTCATCGGAAGACATCGCCGAAAACAGGGCATTAATTTCTTCCTGTGATAAGACTTTGTCCATAGGTCAGTCGTTAGTCCTGTTCGTTCACTTTTCTGAGTTTGGTTCTCAGCCGCAACATGGCCTTGGTGTGCAACTGGGACACGCGCGACTCATTCACGCCCAAAACTTTTCCAATTTCCTTCATGGTCAATTCGTCGAAATAATAGAGCGAAACCACAAGACGTTCTTTTTTCGGCAGCGTGTCGATGGCCGTGCTCAAAATGCTTTGGACCTCGGATTTGTGGAAAATAAAAAATGGATCCATCTGAGGCGCGTCCGGCACATATTTCACGAGGGGTTCGCTGTTTTTATCCTCATCCTGTGAGGCCATATCCTGAAAGCTTCCGAGATTCAGTCCTTTGATCTGATCCACCAACTCATAGAACTCGTCGAGCGAGATCTCCATCTCCTCGCAGACCTCTTTGTCCGAAGCCGGACGTCCAAGGCGCTGTTCCAGATCCCGGTAAACTCGCTCGAGGTCTTTGCTCTTTTTTCTCAGCGAGCGCGGAGCCCAGTCCAGGTTGCGCAGGCTGTCCAGAATGGCACCCTTGATGCGCAGTTCTGCATAGGTTTTAAACTTCACGCCCCGGTTTGGGTCAAACTTCTCAATGGCGTCCAGTAATCCAAGAATTCCGGCGCTGACGAGATCATTTAACTCGACATGAGAAGGAAGCTTCGCCGAGATCCGTTGAGCGATGTATTTGATTTGGGGCAGATGCTCTAGAATCAGTTCATCCCGTGCGGGATCGGCTGGAACTGGGGGTTCATAGGCGTTGTGCTGGCTTGATAAATCCTGAATCATCTTCTCCCTCTTGAACAGAGCTGCCGGATTGGTCCTGGCCGGCTCTGCAGGCTATTCAATTGGCGCTCCATGTCTCCCTAGAGAGCATCAGGAGACGTGTTCACTATTCGAGTCCGCTGGGATCAGGGCGTTCCGGGCATACAATCGTCTCGGTTGCAACTGCCGGTTTTCCCGACATGCAGTCGAAACAAATGCGCTTCCGACCATTTCCCAATTGAGGTTGAAAGCAGGCTGATAGAGTTTTTTCGGCAGCCCGCATGGTACGTGTCCTGGGTTCGGCAGTGCTGTGCTCGTCCGCATTTAATTCACCCAGTCATTCAAGAGCTTTTCCCAAACAAGGCCGTTTGAGGATGAAACCGACCCCTCTTGCTGAGCAATGCGGCGAGCCAGTTCACGGAAGCAGCGGCTCGCCGGTGCGTTGGGGAAGCGGTGCGTAACAACCATTTGACTTCGAACGGCCTGTGGGACGTGAGAATCGCGTTCGATATGGCCCAGGTAATCAATTTCCCGGTTTAAAAAACGCTTCACCACGGAATTGATCTGGCAAAAAACTTCGTGGGCATCTTGGGCATTTTCTACGGAGTTAATCAGAATCCGGACCGGTTTGTTGTGGTCTTCCGCCAGAATTATCTTGATCACGGCATAGGCATCGACTATGGCCGTCGGTTCTGGAGCGCTTACGACAATCACCTCTTGTGCAGAAAGCAGAAAATGAATCACGTTCCGGGAAATTCCCGCGGCAGTATCGATAATGAAAAAATCGGTGTCGGAGTCCAAATTTGTAAAGCTCGCGACCAGATGATTTCTCTGCGCCAATGTCAGCTCCGACATTCTTTGCAAGCCAGAACTGGCGGGAATGATCCGGATTCCTTTCGGTCCCTGGACCATGATTTCAGTCAGGGTCTTGTTGCCGAACAATACGTGGCCAAGGTGATAGCGTGGAGTCAGGCCGAGAAGCACATCAATGTTGGCCAATCCGAAATCTGCATCCAGCACCACAACTTTTCTGCCTAATTCCGATAGGCTGACCGACAGGTTGGCTACGACATTGGTTTTACCAACACCGCCTTTACCACTTGTCACAGCCAAAATCTTCGGTCCCGGGACCTTCGACTGGAGCAAGGGTGTTTGGGAATCCGGGACTTCTGTCCCTCTCAATTTTGAGTGCTGATCGCCTGCGGCGGCACTGGGCCGATAAGGAGATGTCATAGTTTTATGCCTTCATTCCGTTTTCATTCTGGTTAAGCATAATGTCGATAATTCGATCCTTGGGCACTGCGTGCAGATCGTCGGGCACTTTCTGTCCGTTTGTGTAATAAGAAAATGATTTCTGGGTGCGAACAAGCTCGTTCAAAATCGGCCCGGGAGTCGAGGTTTCATCCAGTTTTGTGAACAACAGATGATCCGGGAGACAAATCTCGAACCGATCCATGGCGTTGCGCATATCGGAGGGCTTTGTCGCCGCACTTAACACCAAATGTCGTTCGATACATCCAGATTTCGTCAGGAAAGAGGCTAAAGTGCGTATCGGGCCCAATTCCCTGGGGCCGTGGCCCGCCGTGTCAATCAGGATGTAATCTCGCTGCATGTTTTCCTCAATCGCCCGGGACAACTCAGACACCTGGTCCACGAAACGGAAAGGAATCCCCATCAGGCCGGCATAAGAGCGAAGCTGCTCGATAGCGCCGATTCGATACCCATCCAATGTCATGAGAACGACTTTCTTCTTATTCTGCAACGCAAGACGCGCTGCGAGCTTCGCGATGGATGTTGTTTTTCCCACGCCCGCAGGCCCGAAAAAAGCCACGACCTTTTTTTGAGGCATGCCATTTTGAGTTGAAGGATCGGCCACACGAGTCAGGGCCTCATTTGTCACCGATCGCAGCAGCGCCGGACGGCTACGCCGCTGTCCAACCGCCAGGCTGTCGAGAGCGCTGACTAGCAGCTCGCACGCCAGGGAAGAATCCACTCCGCATTTAACAAGATCCTGATACAGAGCGATGGGGGCGCGCCCCTTGAAAGGAAGCTCTTGTTCCGATGGGATTTCAGCCACAACGTCAAGATCAGCTTTAAAGCTGCGGTTTTTCGCCTTCGGAAGTTTTGCCTTGGACAAAGCAGGAGCATTGCTGATCAGCCCGGCAGGAGAATAGGTTTCTATCGTGACTTCGTCGATAATCGACCTGACAGGCTCTTGAACCGAATGTCTTTCGATGGCAGTTTCATGTCCGTAGCTCGGAGAAAACACGTCGATGTTCTCCGCACCATTGTCGACGGCAGCGACAACCTCAAATCCAGACGAACTGCCCCAGACCCCGGAACGGCGTGGCACTTCTTTGGTCGACAGAAGCATGGCTTCCGGTCCCAAATGACTCTTGATCTGCCGCAGGGCTTCCGACATGGTTTTGGTATAAAAGGTCTTGATTCTCATCCTACGTCACCATTCCCAGAGAAAGGACCCGAACGCTTGCAGGCACTTCGCTATGCGAAAGAATCACGACATTCGGCAGAAATCGCTCGAGAAGTTGTCGCACGTACATTCGAACCGAAGGTGAACAGAGAACCACGGAGTTACCACTGCTTCCAGCCGTTTCGACCGAGCGACGAAAGCGAGTCATGATATCTTTGGCCTGGCGAGGCTCCAGTGCCAGATAAGATCCCTGGTCCGAATGGACGACACCATCGACAATATTTTTTTCCAGATCCGGGCTAACCGTGAATACGGGCAGGTCTCCATCCTCGTTCTGATACGGTTTGCAGATCGAGCGGCCTAAGGCTTGACGGCAATATTCAGTCAATGCGGCAACATTCTTTGTGTACGAACCATAGTCGGCCAGCGTTTCCAGTATTGTAACGGCATCCCGAATGCTGACCCGCTCCTTTAAGAGGTTCTGCAGTACCTTCTGCACTTCGCCGATCGAAAGGATCTTGGGCACCAGGTCTTCCACAACCTTCGAGTGCGTCTTCGAAACATTATCCAGAAGGTTTTTGGTTTCCTGCCGCCCCATCAGTTCATACGCCTGGGACTTGATGATTTCAGTCAGATGCGTAGCCAATACGGTTGCGGGATCCACAAGCGTGTAACCGGCCAGTTGAGCCCGTTCCCGATCCTGGACCTTGACCCAGCGAGCCTGCAAGCCGAACGCAGGTTCCACGGTCGCCATTCCGGGAATTTCTTCGCGCGCGGTCCCCGGATTGATTGCCAGAAGATGATCCTGCAACAATTCGCCGCGGGCAATTTGAACGCCCTTCAAAAGGATTGCGTATTGACGCGGATTCAATTGAAGGTTATCGGTGATATGGACCGGCGGGACGATCAACCCCATTTCCAAGGCAAGCTGGCGGCGAATGGATTTGATCCGGTCAAGGAAATCTCCTCCTTGACTCGCATCCACATACCGGATCAGGCCATAGCCCATTTCGATTCCAAGAAGGTCGACTTTCAGGAG
>JBEKKY010000047.1:0-15334 GCA_050010475.1 Acidobacteriota bacterium
CTTGCTGTCCCGTTGGATTGAATCATCACTGAAAACAAGCGGCCACAATGCTGATGGTCCCTTACGAACTGAGGGACTGCGAATGAGGAGAAATTAGGTATGTCGAAGGTCGTCACTGCCCAGGAAGCAGCCAAGCTTATAAAAGACGGGGTAACGGTGGGAGCCAGCACTCAGGGATTGTCCGGCTGGGCTGAAGAAGTCGCAATTGCCATCGAAGAAAGATTCAAGCAATCGGGCCACCCCAGGAATATCACCCTGGTCCACAGCTGCACCTGCGGCGATTATAAAAAAAGAGGCACCACGCGCCTTGGGCACGAAGGGCTGGTTAAGAGATTGATCTGCGGGCATACCCTGACTTCGCCCAATATGATCAATTTAATCGAGCAGGACAAAATCGAATGCTACCTTTTGCCGCAGGGGGTGATTTGCCAGCTTTGGCGCGCCATCGCAGGCAAAAAAATCGGAGTCATCACCTCAGTTGGACTGGGAACTTTTATCGACCCGAGAATGCAGGGTGGCAAGATAACATCCATCACGAAAGAAGATCTGGTAAAGGTGATCGAAATCGAGGGGCAGGAGCAGCTCCTGTACAAGCCGTTCTCTGTGGATGTCGCGCTGATCCGCGGGACGGTGGCCGACGAGAACGGAAATCTGACAATGGATAACGAGTCGGTCATCATGGAAGCGCTCCCGCTGGCCATGGCGGCAAGAAACAGCGGCGGGATTGTTATCGCCCAAGCCCACAACCTGGCTATGGCCAACTCGCTTCATCCCAAGAATGTCAAAGTTCCCGGAACCTTGATTGATTACGTCGTGATAGCGAAACCGGAAAACCATCACCAGACCCAGCAGACCTACTTCAATCCCGTTCTGGCGGGTCACATCAAGGTGCCGATGACAGGGATTCCGACCATACCGCTGGATGCCCGCAAAATCATTGGCCGCCGCGCAGCCGCCGAGCTTTCGACCGGAGGCGTGATTAACTTGGGAGTGGGAATTCCTGCCGTGATTCCCAGCGTAATCGCGGAAGAGGGACTGACCGGAAAAGTTACGACCACGACCGAGTTGGGCGTCTTTGGCGGCGTGCCGACGATCGGTCTTGATTTCGGCGGTGCGCTGAACGCGGAAGCTATGATCGAGCACGCCTCGTCGGACTGGCGCAGGCGGACCGGAACGGCGATGTTAATGTCAGCCGCTTTGGAAATCGGGTGGCGGGACCCGGCGGCTTCATCAACATCACTCAGAATTCCAAGAAAGTTGTTTTTTGCGGAATGTTCTCCACCGGTTCGGAGGAAGTAGTTGAAAACGGAAAGCTGCGCATTACAAAGGAAGGAACCGGCAAGAAGTTTATCGAGAAAGTCGAGCAGATTACGTTTAGCGGCGAGTTCGCCAAGCAGAAGGAAACGCCGGTGCTGTTTGTTACCGAAAGAGGAGTATTCAGGCTGGAAAACAAGGAGTTGATTCTGATTGAAATCGCTCCTGGCGTGGATCTCGAACGGGACATCCTGGGCATGATGGAATTCAAGCCGTGCATCTCCCCACAGTTGAAAGGCATGGATCCGGGAATGTTCCAGCCGAAGTGGGGACGTCTGAAGGAAATCCTGGATGGGCCGACCGGTAGTACCAATGATGAAAACGGCGACGAAGTCGAGGAACTGTTTGTCGCTTCTTGAAAAACGGTGACAGCCACCGGTGTCCCAATGGGAACACCGGTGGCTGTCACCGTTTTTCGTGGAATCCCCAATGCCTTTAGTAGTAAGGTGGATGCTGCGGCTACCGGGGATTCCACCGGGGGACCCGGAACATTCCAATTTTTCCTTGAGAAGGAGGTCATGTGAGCCTCAATCGGTCACGAAGAGAATTTCTGCAAGCAGGACTGGCCCTGCCTGCAGCCGGGCTCGTTTCGTCCAGCCTGGATTCGGCGTTTCAGACGCCGCCCAAAGTGGTCTATAGAACTCTGGGCAAGACGGGATTGAAAGTCTCGGGTGTCGGCTACGGCATAGGATTTAAACCCGTTCCCGAAGTCGTCGCACGTGCGATCGACATGGGCATCAATTATTACGATACTTCCCGCGATTACGGCGACAGCGAAGAAATCTTTTCGAAAGTCATTAAAGGCAAGAGAGACAAGATCCACATCGCCACCAAATCGGGAAGGAGGACTAAGGCTGACATTTTGGAGGACATGGACACCAGCCTCAAGATGCTCGGCACCGATTACGTCGACATCTGGCATCTGCACGCGAGGGATACACCAGCAGCGATTCCTGATGAAGCTTTGGAAGCAATGGTGCAGTGCAAAAAGTCGGGGAAGGCCCGCTTCCTCGGTTTCAGCTGCCACGACCCGAACAACATGGCCGATTTCCTCATCAACTCCAAGGTGTTCGATGTCATGCAGACCACCTACAGCTTCCCCATCGGGGGCAAATTCAGAAATGAAGCTGTCAAGAAGCTCCAGGATGCCGGCATCGGTGTGATCGCCATGAAGGTTGTGGTCGGACTGACAGGCCTGCATCTGAAAGGTTTTGATAATCCTCCCGCCACAAAGGGCGACGGTCCGCTGGCAGGAATCAAGTGGGTTCTGACCAATCCCGCAATTGGAACAACGGTTCCGTTCATGCAAAGAATGTCCGATCTGGAGATGAATATCCGCGCCATGTCGGAACCTTTCACTCCCGCAGATGAGAAGCTGCTGTATGTGATGAACGAGCAGATCCGGCCGCTGTACTGCCGCATGTGCTATCAGTGCAAGGGACAGTGTCCGAAGGGAATGCCTGTCACCGACGTGTTGCGGTTCCTGGCCTACAACGATTTCGCGGGCAATTATCATCAGGCGCTCGCCAACTTCAGAGGACTGGGAAAGGAAATCCGCGACGTTCGTTGCGGCGATTGTTCGGAATGCGCGATCAAATGCCCGAATGGAGTCCACGTCCAGGATCGTCTGATCCGGGCACAGGAATTGTTGGGCTAGGAAATAGGAAAAACGCCACGGATTCCACGGATTTTAATTTCTTGAATCGGTGAAATTTGTGGCGTTTTGTTTTTTCTCAAGGAGAAATGCTATGAAAGTCAGCTGCCTGATTGGAAGCCCGCGTCAAAACAGCAATAGTGCTGCGATTGCCGGCCGGTTCGCCGAAACTGCCGCAAATCTCGGTGCAAAGGTCGATACCGTTATTCTGAACAAACTGAGCTACCGCGGATGCCAGGCTTGCATGGCCTGCAAAACTCATTCCGAAAAATGCGTTCAGCCGGACGACCTTGCCGGTGTGCTGGATTCGTTGAAGGGGGCAGATATCGTCGTAATGGCCATGCCTGTGTATTGTTCCGACATTCCGGGACAGGTCAAATGCTTCCTGGACCGCACCTATTCTTATATGCCGCCCGGCTATTTGCAGGGGACCCCGTCCCGCTTTCCGGCCGGGAAGAAGCTCGTGTTCATCATCACCCAGGGCGCGCCGGTCGAGGAGCTTTTCGCGGACGTTCCCAAAAGATATCAGGATTTTCTGAAGCGCTCGATGGGGTTTGCAGAAACCTATTTGATCCGCGGGGTCGGAGTCGGTGGCGGAGGAGCCGTCGGAGTTCCCGATCAATTCCTCAAACAAGCCGAAGATCTCGCCCGCCAGATCGTCAAAGCCTGACATTGAACCGCGGATAAGAAAACGCCACGGATTTCATGAAATGGGGATGCCTCCCTATTTCATGAAATCCGTGGCGTTTTCTTTTATAATCACCAAAAACCCGAAGGGTGCACGATATGCCTTCCTGTAGATTTGCCAAAGCGTGGTTGGTGATTTCTTTTGTTTTTGCGACTTCTGCATTTGCAGCGCAACCGGACAGCCTGCCCGCCGCAGAGTTTTCCCGGCTCATTCAAACATTCTCTGAAGAAGGGGGCTACTTTTTCTCCGACAACTTCACTTCGAATGAAGATTCCTATCTGACTGTCGTGGACAAAATGAAGGAATTGGGCGCCACGGGCGGCGCATACGTCGGCGTAGGACCGGAACAGAATTTTACCTACATTGCCAAGGTTCGTCCCCGCATTGCCTTCATTGTGGACATCCGGCGCCAGGCGATCATCCAGCATCTGATGTACAAAGCAATTTTCCAGCTGTCGCCGACCCCGGCGGACTTTCTGTCGATGCTCTTGAGCCGGCCGATGAAGGAAAAACCTCCGGGACCGAACGATCCCATCGGCGACGTTGTGGCCTATTTATCCGGCATCCCCGCTGATAGTCATGCCTATACGGAAAATCTGGCGGCAATCAGCAAAATGATTCAACAGGACTTTAAATTTCCTCTTTCCAAGGAAGATCAGGCGAGCCTGGACTACGTCTATAGAAATTTTCGCAACCAGGGATTCGAGATAGGATTCGACTTTAATGGAACGTGGAGCCGCCGCTTCGGCCACCTTCCGGTCCTGCGGGAGATCATTCTTCAGAAAGATCCAAACGGCAAGCTGGGGAACTTTCTTGCAGGCTTAAATGACTATGGATTCGTGCGCGACAT
The DNA here is from genome assembly GCA_050010475.1 of Acidobacteriota bacterium. Classification (GTDB taxonomy): domain Bacteria; phylum Acidobacteriota; class UBA6911; order UBA6911; family UBA6911; genus UBA6911. Next base: position 4,507 of record JBEKKY010000047.1, read on the forward strand.
GCAGCGCCGGAACATGATTATTCCGGTTGTCGGCGATTTCGGCGGAACGAAAGCCCTGGCTGCGGTGGGCGATTATCTCCGGAAAAATGGTTACATTGTGAGCGTGTTTTATGCTTCCAATGTGGAAATCGTGCTGTTCAATTACGGCATGAGCTCCAGCGCTTTTCCTGCCTTTGCCGAGAATATAAGGAAGCTGCCGACCAATGACCGGAGTCTGCTGATTCGATCGACTTTTTATTATTACGGACATCCGTTGCAGCAGCCGGGATACAAGCTCTGCACCATGCTGCAAAATATTTCGGTGTTCCTGCGCGACTACGCCGAAGGGCGCTACCAGGATTACCGCGATCTGATCCGGACCCATTACATTGTTCCCTAAAAACAGAAAACGCCACGGATTTCACGGATTACACTGATTTTGATCCGTGCTAATCCGTGGAATCCGTGGCGTTTTTGCGAGCTCGCGAATGGAAAATAATCCGAACAAGATGATGCTGCTGTTCCTGGTGCTTTCGATCACCAGCCTGGCCTACGGGGTCAGCGCGGTTAGTCCGGCGCTTGCCGATATCGCCAGAGTTTTTCCCGACAGAAGCCCGGAAACCATTCAAATGATCGCGACCATGCCCCAACTGACGATCATGGCAACCACGCTGCTGTGTGGTCAACTCTCCCGCAGGATGCGCAAGAAAACGCTGGTCCTGACCGGAATGGTTCTGTATGGCTTTGGAGGAATCCTGCCCGCCTTTTTCGGCGGCATCAATTTCATTTTGATCATGAGAGGAGTATTCGGCGCCGGCTGCGGGTTTCTGATCCCGCTGTCCCAGGGGTTGATTGCCGATTTCTTCCAGGGGCGCGATCGGGAAATCTTCATGGGATACCGAAGCTCAACCGCGGCGATTTTCGGAATGTTTTTCACCATGGCCGGCGGAAGTTTATGCGCCATCTACTGGAGACATACTTTTTTTGCATACTTGTTCGTAATCCCGATATTTCTCCTTATCCTGCTCAAAATGCCGGAACCTGAGCGGCAGGAGCTAGGCGCGATGAGCGACAAGGGCGCGCTTACCCCGGCAATGTGGTTCTTTGTCACGATGTATTTTTTGTACAACGTCACGATGATGTGCTTCATCACCAACGCCGCGTTCGTGATGGCCGCCAGCAAAGTGGGAAACGCGAGGACGATCGGGATTATTATGGCACTCCAGTCCATCGGCGGGATTGCCGCGGGGTTTCTGCTCGGGTGGGTGACGAAAGTAATCAAAAATTTTACGCTGGTTTTGGCGCTCGGGTTTCTGGCCCTTGCTTTTGTGATGTTGAATTTTGTCAACACGGCCCTGATGTTCGCCGTCGCTTGTGCAATCTGGGGATTCGGCTTCGGGACGTTCAATCCGGCAATCGCCCTGAAGGTAATCGGCAGCGTTCCGCAGTCTGCCGCCACCCGAGCCCTGGCGATCCTGACGTGTGCGATGGGAATCGGCCAGTTCATTTCTCCCAGGGTGTACGAAACCGTCAATGGCTGGATCGGGCTGGGAGGCCCGCGGGCTTCTTGGATTATTGCGGCTGTATGCTTTGTGGGCGCTTTTCTGGTTTCACTCCTGAAAACAGTGCTGAAAAAAACGCCACGGATTCCACTGATTTCACTGATACAAAATCAGTGACATCAATGACATCAATGGAATCCGTGGCGTTTTCGGCTCGCGGTTGTTGTATAATACAGGTTTGATTTTGAGGCAGAATATCAGTATCGATCACCTCTGCAAGTTCTAAAGGACTGGACCGAGTTTCGCCGTTCCTGCCTGCTGCAAATCAGATCGATTATTCTGAAGATGCCTTTGCATGGGAAGGAACGGTTGACTGTGCTGAAACCAGCCATTGTCAGACAATTAGAAAACATCGTCGGAAAAGAAGCGGTGCTTACCGCCAAGGAAGATCTTGCGACCTATTCCTATGACGGCACAACCACGTGGTCTCATTCTCCCGAGGTGGTTGTTTTGCCGACCACGACCGAGCAAATATCCAAGATTCTGAAGCTGGCAAACGAAAACCGGATTCCGGTTACACCACGGGGCTCGGGGACGAATATCAGCGGCGGTTCAGTCCCGGTCAAAGGAGGAATCGTCGTTTGCACAACCAGAATGAACCGGGTGCTGAACGTGAACAAGGCGAATCTGACCGCAACCGTCGAGCCGGGCGTTGTCCTGCAGGATTTCAACATTCTGCTCGCGAAGGAAAACCTGTTTTACCCTCCCGATCCCCAAAGTTTTCTCAGCTGCACAATCGGGGGGACGGTCGCGGAGAATTCCGGCGGTCCTTTGTGTATCAAGTATGGGGTGACAAAGCAGTACGTTCTTGGGCTGGAAGTCGTGCTGCCGGACGGATATGTGATGAACATCGGCGGATCGACGGTAAAAAACCGCACCGGGTATGATCTTGTGCCTTTGTTCACCGGCTCGGAGGGGACGCTTGGGATCATCACCAAAATCACGCTGCGGCTGATACCCAAACCCGCCGCCCGGCGGACCATCATGGCGATTTTCGACGACATGACCCGTGCCGGCGCGGTCGTGTCCGAGATCCTGGCCGCGGGCATTGTCCCGGCGAAAATCGAGTTTGTCGATAACTTCGTCATCCGGCGCATCGAAGAAAAGATGCGGATCGGGTTGCCGGTCGATGCCAAAACAATGCTTTTGATCGACGCGGACGGTTCGGTTGCCGCCGTGGAGAGTGAAGCGGAGCAGATCCTCGAATTACTGGCGAAGGGCGGAGCGACCATTGCCCGCCCGGCCAAGGATGAAGCCGAAGCGACCATGTACTGGAAGGCGCGCAGCGCAGGATTTGCCGCGATTTATGGAGCCGCGCGCACCGTGGTTGCGGAGGATGTCACCGTTCCGCGGGACCGTCTCTCCGAATTTATCGTGAAGCTTGACGAAATTTCCAAGAAATCCGGCTTTGAAATCGTTCTCATCGGTCATGCGGGTGATGGAAATATCCATCCCAGTGTTTTCACCAACAGCCGAGAGAAGGAGGACCTGGATCGGCTGCAGGACACGCTGACGGCGATCTTTGAAGCAGCCCTTGAACTCGGCGGCACTCTTTCGGGAGAACACGGGATCGGGCTGGAAAAGAAGAGGCTCCTGTCGAAAGCGCTCGATCCGATGGCGATCTCGTTTATGAAGAGGATCAAATCGGTATTTGATCCAAATGACATCATGAATCCGGACAAGATTTGGGAACGCTCATGAATGCATCACTGATGGAGATCAGCAAATTCGAAAGAGATACGGAACAGTGCATGAAGTGCGGATTCTGTTCCTACGTGTGTCCGGTGTACCAGGAGGAGAGAATCGAATCGGGCGTTGCGCGGGGAAAAAACGAGCTGGTCAAACGGCTCCTCTCCGGCGAACTGCAGATGAACCGTAACCTCGCGGACCGCCTCTACAAATGCACTTCCTGCATGGCCTGTACGGAAAGCTGCCCTGCCAAAGCTCCCATTCCAAGGATCATTGTCGCTGCCAAAGCGGATATCGCGCGCAACATGGGGATGCGTTTTCCGTACGGTCTGGCTTACCGTCATCTGTTGCCGAACCGCAACCTCCTCGGCAAGTTCCTGAGAGCCGGATCTTACTTCCAATCTTCATTCATGCCGAAATCAAACGGGATCATCCGGCATTTGCCGAGCTTCATGTCCGGATTGAGCCGGGGAAGGCAGATCCCCTCGATCGCATCCAAATTCCTGCGTCAGCAGGCCCCGGAAATCAACAAGCCCAGAAACGGCGCAAGCCCCGTGATGAGAATTGGCTACTTCACCGGCTGCATGAACGAGTTTGTTTTGCCTCATCTTGGAATGAAGACGATCGATTTCCTTGTGCGTCACAATGTCGAGGTAGTGATGCCGAGGGATCAGGGCTGCTGCGGCGCGGCCGTTTTTCTTGGCGCCGGGGATTTCGAGACCGGAAGGAGAATCGCCGATTCCAACCTTCTGGCTTTTTCAGGAGTGGATTACATTGTGACCGATTGCGCGACCTGCGCGTGCACGCTGCGAGAGTATCAGCGCTTCCTGCCAAACACCCCTGAAAGAAAGGAAGCCTACACCGATTTTGCTTCCAGGGTAGTGCATGTTTCCCAATTCATTGCCGACGTCCTCGGACTTCAGGCATCTGCATTCCAGACGCCCGCCGCCCTGAAAGGCAAGAAGTTGACTTGGCACGATCCGTGTCATCTGAACCGGCACCTGGGCGCAAAAGAACAGCCCCGGAGGCTTTTGAAATCTCTGGCGGATACGAAATATATCGAGATGCCGAGCGCGGACCGATGCTGCGGAATGGGCGGCCAGTTCAACCTGCTCAATTACGAGCTCTCGCAGAAAATCGGGGAAAAGAAAATAGAGAGCATCGAAGCGACGGACGCGGATATTGTGGTCACCGCCTGTCCCGGATGCCAATTCCAGCTACTGGACGGCATCGTCCGCCAGAAAAAGCCCCAAAAGGTCATGAGCCTGATGGAAGTCCTCGGGTAAAACGGTGACAGCCACCGCTGTCCCCAAATTCCAGCCAAGGTCTGGCTCGGGGACAGCGGTGGCTGTCACCCGTACACGCCGCGGCGGGATTTGAAGCGCTCCAGGGCCTCCATGACTTCCGGCGATATGCTCCCGGGACGTTCCGACGAGAACGGAGTCTGAGGCAAAGGCGCGAAGGTGTGAGGATGAATGCGCGCGCCCATCCGAACGACTTCTTCAATCACGGCCAAAGTTTGACTCAGGTCCGATGCGGTCTCTCCGGGCAGACCGAAGATAAAATCCACGATTATTTTGTATCCATATTTTCTCGCCAGAGTCACAGCCCTGAGAACGCTTTCGACATCGTGAGACCGGTGGCAGGCATCCAGCATTCGCGAACTGCCGGATTGCGCGCCGATGACAATTTCGTCGTTGTCGGCAAATTCCTTCAACAGATCGAGCGTTTCCGGCAAAACATGCTCGGGCCTGACCTCGGAAGGGAAATGCGCGAAGATGATCTTGGCGTTGGCATCCAGCCTCGAACGAAGAGCAGAAAGCAGATCGCGTATTGCATTCAAATTGAGATGCCGGCCATCGGTGGATCCATAGGAAAATGCATTGGGCGAAAGAAGTCGCACGACTTTGCGGTTGACGGAACGGAGCGCCTCCGCTTGGCGAACGATGGTATCGATGCTGCGATGTCGCAGCCGGGCGCCGAAAATGCGGGAAGTCTGGCAGTAGCTGCACGCGAAGGCGCAGCCGCGCGTGATCTCGATCGGCCCGAACATGCCTCTCTTGGGGGAGAAGGAAAAGCAAGTATCCAGATCGACCTGTTCGGCCGGCAATTGTATGGTTTGAAACTTCTGCCCGGCGGCAATCTTCCTCAACACGTCTGCAAAAGTCACTTCCGCTTCTCCGCAAAAAACGACATCTGCACCCGATGCGAGGACTTCGTCGGCGCAGGCGGTTACGTGCGGCCCGCCGGCTGCAATGGTGACACGGGAACCGCAGTCCGACCGCAATTGCCGGATGAGGCGCAGCATTTCTTCCGACTGGCATGTCAGAATGGAAAGGGCAACCACGGCATGACCGTGCCGGCGTACGTTATCGGCTGCGAAGGTGCGAAGCTGGCTGGCCCTCAATGCAATGTCAATCTGCAGATCTGCCAGGGAAGGATCTGCGTCAATGGCACCCGCGAGCGCGTTGAAGCTGTAGCAATTCAGCCGATGGTAAAAGAAAATAAGAGGCAAAATCATGAGATATCAAAGCTTAGAGCCTTCGAGTCTTGGAGTCTTTGAGTTCAACTCTAAGACTCCAAGACTCGAAGACTCTAAGACAGCAGCGGAATTCAGGCTAAACCCAGCCACGCAGTTTGCAGGCTTCGGCGACGCGCGCCACCGCGACGAGCATGGCGGCCATGCGCATCGGGATTCTTCTCGCCAGCGCACTGTTGACGACGGTGTGATAGGCTTTGGTCATTGTCGTGTCGAGTCTTTCGTTGACAAGTGCTTCATTCCAATAATAGGAATCCCGGTTCTGCACCATTTCCAGGTAAGACCCGGCAACCCCTCCGGCATTGGCCAATATGTCGGGGATCACGTGCACTCCCTTGTCGTAAAGGATTTTGTCCGCCTGCGGAGTGGTCGGCCCGTTCGCCAGTTCACAGATGATGCGCGCCTTGATACGCTTTGCGTTCCCGACATTAATTGCGTTTTCCAGAGCCGAGGGATAGAGGATGGCAACATCGAGTTCTAGCAACGAACCGGAATCAATGGACTGTGATCCGGGGAAGCCCGCAACCGATCCCGAGCGCAACTTATGACTGACCAGTTCTCTTGGGTTCAGCCCGCCCGCATTGTAGATGGCTCCTCTTGCATCGGATACGGCGATCAATTTCCCGCCGCCCAACAGTTCCGGGTGAAACATTGCGATGCGCTGGCCTGTGCTGCCCAAACCCTGGATAGCATAAGTCCCGGTTGGATCGACTCCGAAGGTTTTGCAGGCCTCCCGGACCACAATCACCCCGCCGCGGGCGGTTGCATCCTGTCTTCCTTGGCTTCCTCCCAGCGACAGCGGCTTGTTGGACATGACGCCCGGCTGATGCTGATTCGTAATGGTCTCGAACTCATCCATCATCCAGGCCATTATTTGAGGATTCGTGTTTACGTCGGGAGCCGGGACGTCGCGATCGACGCCGATGTGCTGCCACAGCGCACGTACATAGGCGCGGGCTGTATTTTCGAGTTCTCTGGCGGACATCTTGTGCGGATCGCAGACAACTCCGCCTTTGCCTCCCCCTAATGGAATGTCGACTACGGCCGATTTCCAGGTCATCCATCCCGCCATAGCCCGCATCGTATCCAGGGTTTCATCCGGGTGAAACCGGATTCCTCCTTTGGCCGGGCCGCGCGCGAAATTGTGCTGAATCCGATAGCCGTGAAGAATGCTCGTCATCCCGCTATCCATCTTGACGGGGAGTGTGAATTTGAACTCTCGCTGGGGCCATAACAGGAGATCCGTGGTGGCTGGGTCCAGGTTCAAAACCTTTGCGGCCGCCATGATCTGCGTCTGAGCGATCTCAAACGAGTTATAGGATTGCATCGGTTCATTCCTTTTTTCTAGGGGCTGGGGGATTCTCATCTTCGGAGATGTCGAGAATGATCCGGTACCAGCAATTCTTGCAAACAAGAGCCCGGTCGATGGTGAGGAGCACCTGTTGCCATGGACTCAGTTCCTGACCGCAATGGGGGCAAGAATCGTAGGTCTTGCGAGCTTTCGAATAGTCCTTCTTGTCTTCGCTTTTTTCGGCCAACGTCCTACTCCGGTTTCAAAATGATTCCCTTGTTTCGATGCCCATCCACTTTAGCCACAACCGGTTTTTCCAGGCGGATGTGGCGGACAAACTGTTTTTCTTCCACGCTCGGGTTTGCGCGCAGCCATTCCCAGTCGACGAAGCCATCCTGGGTAGTGGAATTGATGGTGAAGTAGCTGATGCGGAAAGAGGTAATGTTATGGAAAAAATGGGAACCCTGGGATGGATCGACTTCCATGTCTTTGAATCCTGCCTCCACGATCACTTTTGCGCCCGAAATCTGGTCCCACTTCACCGGTATTCCCAGCCAGGGATCGAGTGAACCCCAGCGGCCGACCCCGATCAGGAGGTAGGGCCGCTTTTCGGCCAGCAGTTTTTCATTGAACTTTGTGACTTCGTAAGCCGCCTCCCGGCTTTTTGCCCGGTTGAACCGGTCGATATCCACGACCACGATGTCGCGGATATCGCTTGAGACCCCATGTCCGAGAACCTGGGTGCTTCTGCAAATCAATTTATCCTGCGAAGCATCTTCGATGTCCGGGGCGTCCGATTCCTTGCTCAGCCCGAGCGGTCTCAGCTGCAGCAATGCAAAATCCTTTGGCTGCCCCGGCCGCCCCGACATCGTGACTGCAAATTCCATCTCGACGGGAGCGCCCATCCCCCAGCTTCCCATGTCCGTCAGGAGTTCCAAAATGTGCGGCAGCGGGAAAATCTTGTTCCGCAGTATCGGAGCGAAGCTTACGACGCGCGGGCCTTTTCTGGAAATCCCATCGTACAGCGCATCGTTCTCCGTGGAATAGGTCGATGCGACATATTGAAGAGTCCCGTCCTCTTCAGCCTCGCTCAGACCGAAACTCCTGACCTGCATGTCGCGGGTTTCGGCTGCCTGCATCGGCTCCGCGCTGAAATCGAGTGCGAAGAACTGGGTTTGACTGGTGTGGAGGGCCTCTTTGGCTGAAAAGAACTGGATCAGGTGGTTGGGGTACTTCGGGCAAAACCGGACGGTGATTCCGCCGTCGACAATCGTCTTCCCAAGGCCGAGAGCTACCGAAATAATGCCGTCCAACGGCTTCTGAGGCGGCACAGGGTAGTAGTTATAGGACTTCGCCACGCCCGAGAAATCGGGGTAGAAACGCGTCCCGTGCCTCGCGCCCGCCATTTTCTGGACAATCACAGACATTTTCTCTTCTTCAAGCCGGTAGTCGGTGACCTTGAAATAATCCTTTGCGCATTGATAAAAAGTCGACGCGTAGACCCGTTTAATGGTTGTTACCAGCTGCCCGAGGCGGACAAAAGGATCGGGGTGATTGTTGGGAATCATGTAGGTTTCATACACGCCGGCAAAGGGATGGTACTGAGTGTCCTCCAGCATGCTGGAGGAACGGACCGCGAGCGGCTCGCGGATCAGATGCAGAAAGGCCGCGAGATCGCCAAGCAGATCCTCGGGAAAAATCCCCGTTTCGATGAACTTTTGGGTGATCTTCACGTCGTCGGCGCATTCCAGCGCAAATTTGCGCAGATTGTTTTCATCGAGGAACCGGTCGAAGACATCCGTTCCCAGCACCACGGCGGGAGGCACGGCGATCTGAATGCCTTCAAATTGACGCCGGACGTCGTAATTATTGATCAGCGTGTTTAGGAAACCGAGGCCTCGCGCCTTCCCACCCAGCGATCCACCGCCGATCCGCGCGAAGCTCGTATCGGGGTCGAAGGTTTCCTTCTTGAATTCTGATATCAATCCGCGCTGTTGAAGCCGGCTGTAGGCACCCAAGGAAGAGATCAGGTCTTTACGCAGCTCAGCGACGGTCGGGAAATCCGATACTTTTCTGGGCCGGACTTTGTGCGCGAGCCAGAATTCGGTTCGGGCTTTCAGCCAATTCGAGAAGTGGTTCCGCTCTGCATGAAAACGGATGCTCTCCTCCGGTACATATTCGAGCTGTTCACGCAGGCTTTTCAGATCCGCAGCTCTGGCTACTTCGTGTCCATCCGGCGTCCGGAATATGAAGTCGCCGAAGCTGAAATATTCGGTCATGAACTGCCGCAGCTGGAGAGAGGGATTGGGCGAATCCTTCGACATGAAGGAAAGATTCAGCGACCTGGCTTCAGTCTGATAATCCGAAGTGAGGGACTGCAGCATGACGGGCAGTTCAGGATTTTCACTTCTGACCGCTTTCGCGAACTTGAGCCCGGCGCCGTGATCGGGTTTGCCGTTGCGAGGGAAATCGATATCGGAAATGACGCCAAGGATGTGTTCCTTGTAGGTCTCGAAGAAATGCCAGGCTTCTTCATATGTCTGGCAAAGGATAATCTTGGGACGGGCAACCGTTCTCAGAAACTTGTGCGAGAGATTGATGCCCTCGGAGATGAGCCGCTGGGACTGGTTGAGGAGTTCCGTATACAAAATCGGGAGAAGGGTCGAGTAGTAGTGAATATTGTCTTCAATGAACAGAATTGACTGAACCCCGACCAGCCGTGTGTCGTGATCGACATTCATCCGGTCTTCGAGATGTTTGATGATGCTGACGATGAGCCGGAAATCCCCTTGCCAGACAAAGACCCGGTCGAATGCCGCCGTGTAGTTGTGCGCTTTGAGATCCTTCAGCTCCCGGCTGTCATACGCCAGCAGGACGATTGGGATCTGCACGCCGGCTTCTCGCGCCTGTTCTGCCAGTTGGACGGCGGTCATGTCTTCGACGTGGAGAGTTGTCAGGATGAGATCGAAGCGGCGCTCCTCTTTTGCGAGGACGATAGCCTCTTTTCCGCTCGATACCCGCGTCAGTTCCGGAGAGTGACTCAGGTTCAGCTTCTGATATTCGGCGCTGATCAGTTCGTCAAAGCGGCCGTCTTCCTCGAACAGGTAGAGGTCATAAAGGCTGGAGACAAGGAGAACGTCTCTGATCCGGTGGCGCATCAGGTTTTGGAAGCCCTGAAAGCGGGTTCCGTATCCGTGCTCGATCCAGAGTGGGTCCAGATGTTTTTCAGCCACGATGCCCTAGTATAAAACAAAAGCCACGAATTGTACCAATTCATGCAATTCGTGGCTCGCCTGGCACTGGTCTGTTCATCTTATCGGGGTCGGGGTCGGTATCGGAATCGGGGTCGGAGCTGACGAGTGGCATAGGCCGCATTTTCCCTCAATCCTTCAGTACTTAACCTTGCTTCTAGATGCCATACATCCGAGGTGGGAGCCCGTATGCGTTAACAGCTCTCGGACGAATTTGCGCTGGGAGTGTGGGTCGCCCCACATTCCTACTGCGACTCAATTTTGTATTCGAAAAATGGAACCAAGATAGTGGCGTCCACATTTTTTCCCGAGTCATAAGACCAGCAACTCGCAATAGTCCTTCAGGGGCCCCAATTCGAGGAAAATCGGCTTCAAAGATCCAGTCTTGGTGGTCGGCGTCCACACGAAACGGAATTCCTTCTGATACGCATAGCGGAAATGTTTGCAGAAAAAGATATTTAGCTTTGGAACGGAATGGTAAGGATCCTGGTAATTGACGCCCCCGTAGGAAAACCCC
>JBEKKY010000048.1:0-16862 GCA_050010475.1 Acidobacteriota bacterium
GGATTCAAGAGTTCTACGGGCGGCAATGTGAACTTGCGCGAGCGCGGACGTTCTACGGGCGGTGTTATAGGGGAACGAAGAGTCTCGGATTCCGGCGCCCTGACCACAGGAAGAGTGGGACGGGCTTCAGCTGCAGCACTGGCAGCAGACCGGACCGGAGCCGGCCGCGGTGTCAAATCCAGGGCAGGCTGCGATGCGGGCTTGATGCTGACCACCGTGCGAGCCGGCTTCCGGTTCTTCCTCCAGTTTCGGATTCGCTGCAAGATATTGGGATGGGGCAAGCCGGTTTCCGGCTTCATGCGGGTAAGGACATTGGCCAGCGAGAGAGGAGTGGAGCCCAGAATGCCCAGGATCAAAGCGCCTACCAGCCACGACCGTTCCCGTTCTGTTTAGATTCGGCAGAAGTAAGTCTTTGATCAGAACGCCTGTCGCGCCTCCGGGCATGAAGTTGACATCGCGCGACATCCTGAGCGGAAAAAGCTGAAGCATACCGGTGCTGCCGACAATTAAAAGAAAAAGCCCCGTGGCCCGGAGATAAGGGGTGCGAATTTCCCGCCTGAAAATCAACTTCCAACCCAGAATAAAAGGGGGCACAAGCAGAAGGAAAGCGGAGTAGCCAAAAACCTGGAAAAGAAAGTCGCTGACATAAGCGCCCACCTTCCCGATCGAGTTTGTCGGAGGACCGGAAGACAAGACGTTATGACTGGGATCGAGATGATTGTAGGAGATCAGGCAAAGAAGAAGTAATACTGCAACTAATAGGAGGAAAATACCGATAAACTCATGTCTTTTTACATTCGAGTCGCGGGCCATGTTCTCTCTCATGTCCTTTTTAAAAACCGTCGACGTTGACGGCCGTTGCAGGGCGGGTACGGACCTGCAAGCTTTCACCCCAAGAGCAAATCAGCATTGCCGCTCTCAAATTTCGAAAATTACCGGAACGATCATCGGCCGGGTTCCGGTGTGCTTGCGGAAATATCGTTTTAGGTCGGTGCGGATGGCCTCACTAAGAACGAGTGAGTCTTCGCGTTCCTCACTTGTGCAATCTTCGACAGTTTTGATGACAATCTGGCGAGCTTCCGTCAGGAACGCAGCCCCTTCATCTTCCTGCACGTGCCCGCGGCTTACCAGCTCGGGCGTGCCCTCGATCTGGCCGGTTGCCTTGTTTATCGCAATCACAGCCAAAACTACTCCCTCTTCGGAAAGGTGCTGGCGATCGCGAACTACCACTTCGTCCAACTCCGCGACTCCTCCCTCGTCGATAAGACGCCTGCCCACAGGAGTCTTCCCGCCGATTCGTACTGAATCGGGGCTCAAGACAAGAATATCGCCAGTCTCTGCCAGAATAATTTTTTCCTTGGGAATTCCCACTTCTCGGGCAAGCTGCGCGTGGGCAAACAGTTGACGATATTCTCCGTGGATGGGGATGAAGAACCGGGGCCGGGTCAGGTTGAGCATAAGCTTCAGTTCTTCCTGACTGGCGTGTCCCGACACGTGCGTCATCCCGTGACTCTCGTCATAAACTTTGGTGCCGCGGCGGCAAAAATGATTCACCAGCCGGGACACGCGGCCTTCATTCCCGGGTATGACGCGGGCGCTTATGATGACGGAATCTCCCTCCTGAACGGTGAAATCCTTGTGTTTGCCGAAGGCGAGCCGGGTGAGAGCCGCCCTGGGTTCGCCCTGACTGCCGGTGCTCAGAATCACGAGTTTGTCATCCGAGATCGCTTGAGATTCGGAGATGTCGGCCAGCACGCCGGATGGTATGTTCAGGTATCCCAGTTCGGCGGCGATTCCGATGTTTTCCTTCATGCTCCTGCCGACGGGAATAACTCGCCGGCCGAATTCCTCTGCCATTTCGAGAATGATCTGGATGCGATGAACGCTCGAGGCAAAGCAGGCGACGACGATTTTATTACGGCTGGTATAGAAAACCTGCTCGAGGTAACGGCGCACATGATTCTCTGAAGGGGTGAATCCCGGCCGTTCACTATTGGTGCTATCGCTGAATAGAGCTAGAACCCCGTGCTCTCCGAAATGTGAGAGGCGGGCGTAGTCTGTGAGATTCCGATTCGGGGGAGACTGGTCAAATTTGAAATCGCCTGTGTGGATGACGGTTCCGGCCGGCGACGTGATCGCCAAGCCGATGCTGTCGGCGATGCTGTGCGTCATGCTCAGGATCTCGACATGCAATTTTCCAAAATCCAGAGTATCCCGTGGGGCGATAGGGTTCAGCTCCACTTCGTCCAGCAGTCCATTTTCAGCCAGGCGGCCCTTTGCAAATCCAATTGTCAGCGGAGTCCCATAGACGGGCACTCGCAGATCTCTCAAGAGGTACGGCAGGGCGCCGACATGATCCTCGTGGCCGTGAGTCAAAAAAACCGCGCGAACTTTCTCTTCGTTCTCCAGCAGGTAAGAGAAATCCGGGATTACGAGATCGACGCCGAGCATGTCGTCTCTCGGGAACATCAGCCCGGCATCCACCACGATGATATCTTCGCCGTGGCGAATCGCCATCGAATTCATCCCAAATTCCCCTAGTCCGCCCAGGGGGATAATTTCCGTGTCTTCGTTAATCATGCAATTGTCCCGGATTAAGCGCGCAGTATAGCCCAGTAAAACGCTTCATTCCAGCTTCTTTGAGACTTTGAGTCTTGGAGTTAACCTCAAAGACTCCAAGACTCAAAGCCTCGAAGAATAAAACACATTGTAGTATGTGCGGGCGAGGTGCTCATATTCCCGAACCGAAAGCTGTTCGGCACGCCTCGACCCGTCTATTCCAGCACGCCTTAGAAGGGCAGGTGATATGCTTCCGAACACGGGATCCCGCGCAAGGGAGTTTGCCAGGGTCTTTCGTCTGTAGCTGAAAGCCGCCTTTGCAATCGCGCTGAAATCCGATTCGCAGGCAGGATCCAGGTCGACCGGCTTCGGCCTGAAGGAAATCATTGCGGAACTGACTCGCGGACGGGGCACAAAGCATGCCGGAGAAACTTTGAAAGCCATCTGGACGTCGCAGCGGTGCTGGCATTCAACAGAGAGGAAGCCGTATTGCCGTGAACCGGGCTGTGCCGCGATACGCTGCGCGACCTCGAGCTGGACCATGAAAAACATATCCCGGATCGGCAGCGCGAGGTGAATCAGTTTTTCAATGATGGCAGTCGCAATGTTGTAAGGAAGGTTTCCCGCGATGCGCAACTGCTGGTCCGGCTTCAAGTGGCGCGCGGCCAGCGCCGTTAAATCCAGCTGCAAAATATCTCCCGGGATTATGATGGCGGATGGGAAGGGTTCGAGGGTCTTTTTCAGATAGAGAATGCAGTCGGAATCTATCTCGACCGCAAGAAACCGGGCAACCTTGGGCGCCAGACGGGAAGACAAGGAGCCAGACCCCGCCCCGATTTCCAGAAAAACGTCGTCAGGAGCAGGATCGAGGCATCGCACGATGCGGTCCATAACTCCTGTATCTCTTAGAAAATGCTGCCCAAAGCGCTTCTTTGGGGTGGGCTCATTGGACTTGACAAGGCGCAGGTACGCTCCCATAATGACACGTTATTTTATCGAGGCGGCTATCCGTCTTCAATAAGTGTTAGGAGAATTTGAAAGATGAGCGGAAAAGTTGCAGAAGTCGGGGATCAGAATTTTGAGGCTGAAGTACTGAATTCTTCAGTGCCAGTCCTCGTTGATTTTTGGGCTGCATGGTGTGCGCCCTGCCGGATGCTCGCGCCGGTCGTGGAAGACATAGCGGAAAAATATGAGGGCAAGGCGAAAATAGTCAAATTGAACGTGGATGAAAACACCCTTACGTCCGGAAAATACAACATCAAAGGGATCCCCACGCTGTTGCTTTTCAAAGACGGTGTCATCAAGGAGCAAATCGTCGGAAACACAACCAAGGGGACGATATCCAAGATGATCGATAACCACCTGTGATCAGTCGCCAGTCGTCGGTCGCCGGTCGTCAGTTAAACAGATTTTTTGCTGACGACTGACCACTCCCGGCTGACGACTATTCTCCTGGAACCTTTCACATGGCCAACCTAATAGTCGTCGGCGCCCAATGGGGAGACGAAGGTAAGGGTAAGATTGTTGACCTGCTTACCGCTCATTTCGACATAGTCGCGCGGTATCAAGGGGGACATAACGCCGGCCATACCGTCATTGTCAACGGGCGCAAGTATGTCCTGCACCTGATCCCGGCCGGGATTCTGCATCCGGGGAAGCAGTGCGTCATCGGGAATGGCGTAGTCGTCGATCCAATTGCGCTGAAAAAGGAGATCGTCGACCTCGCAGCCGGAGGAATTGATTGCAGGGGGCGGCTGTACATCAGCAATCGCGCCCACGTAATCATGGAGTATCACCGGCTCGTTGAAAAGGGGGACGAAGAACGAAGAGGCGACGAACGGATCGGCACCACCAATCGCGGCATCGGTCCGGCTTATGAGGATAAGATGGGACGCCGCGGGCTGCGCATTTGTGACCTGTCAAATCCTCAAAAGCTTCGGCGTCATCTGGAAGAGAGCATTCGGCAAAAGCAAGTGGCGGTTCCCTCGTTATCCGGCTCTCTCGACATCAATTCGATTTATGAAAGCGCGCGAGTTTTAGGGGAAGAGCTGTCGGATTACTTTGTTGATGTGGCCGAGTTCTTGAACAAAAGCATGGACGAAGGGAAGAGCGTACTCTTTGAAGGCGCGCAGGGCACGCTGCTGGATGTCGATCACGGCACATACCCTTATGTCACCGCATCGAGCGCCACGGCCGGCGGAGCCTGCACCGGGACGGGAGTCGGACCGACAAGGATCGACGCAGTGATTGGGATTTCCAAAGCCTATACGACGCGGGTGGGTGGAGGACCGTTTCCAACGGAGCTGCTGGACGAGGTGGGCGAGCAAATCCGGAAAAGCGGTCAGGAGTTTGGCGCTTCGACGGGACGGCCGCGCCGATGCGGCTGGTTCGACGCCGTTGTCGTCCGCTATTCCCGGTTGATCAATAATCTCTGCTCCCTCGTGATCACGAAGCTGGATGTGCTGGACGAACTGGATGAGCTAAGCATCTGCACCGGCTATCGCTACAAAGGAACGCTGCTCCGATCTCTCCCGCCGGAAATACAGGTCTTGGACCAGTGCCGGCCCGAGTATTTGAAGGTCAAGGGCTGGAAGCAGAAGACGGCGGGTATCCAGGACATTGATGAGCTGCCGGTGCTTGCCAGGGATTATCTAAAACGGTTGGCCGATCTGGTAAATACCGAAATATCGGTTGTCTCAACGGGACCGGAGCGGAGCGAAACAATCATTACCTCTTCTCATTCGTGTCTAGAATCCTGGATCCCGCTCTTTCGTAAACGATCGGCGCAATAAACATGGCCTGCGGAATTCATTTGTAGTGCTTGGGAAGCTGTGAAAAAATCATTGCGGATTGACTCTCCCTTTAGAGGACTGTGGAGATGATGCGTGCAAGCTTGGCCGGCTTTGCGGTGCTCTTCGCCCTTCAAATAACGTTCGCCCAGGACTTTCAAAAGAAATATGATCTTCAGGCGGGCGGGCAAATCCTCATCAGGAACTATCTTGGCAATGTGAAAGTGGAAGGGTATGCAGGAACCGTCATTGAAATAAAAGCTTACAAGAGAGGGCCGGATCGCGATTTGATTCAAATCAGCGATCTCAGCGCTGACAACCGGATTGAGCTTTTTTCCCGCTTCCCGCCGTTTTACAGCGGGACATCCACGGTGGATTTCGAGGTTCGGGTGCCGAGTTCGATTGAATACAATTTCACGGGCCTGTCGTCGTTTGGCGGAAATGTCGAGGTTTCGCATGTCATTGGCCGGTTGAGAGCCGAAAGCGTCCGAGGAAGCGTCGAGGTCAGGGATGTGCGGGGATTGGTGAGCGCTTCTTCGATCAGCGGGAATGTAAGCGGCGAGATCACTCAGGTTCAAGAACCGAGCAATATGACATTCAGGTCCATTAGCGGTAACGTCGAAGTGTCGGCGCCTGCGAATCTTGATGCCCTGGTGGAGATGTCGACCGCCAGCGGCATGTTGAAGACCGATTTTCCCATTGATGTCCAGGAACGGCGGTATGGTCCCGGCCGCGAAGCGCGAGGAAGACTGGGATCCGGCAAGCAGATTCTGTGGATCGATTCACAATCGGGACGTGTCAGCCTGATTCAAAAGTGAGAGAGAGATAGTCATCATGAGCGAGATCACATACGAGAAGCTCAGGGCCCGTGTGTCGGATGAATTGAACTCACGGATAAAAGAATTCGGCAGAACCGTCGAGGACGTCGACCGGTATTTCCGGTATCTCGGTTTCGGGACGGCCGTGTGGCATCCCGAGAGGATTCACACGGCGAACATTGGCGGACTGGATGCCGAAAGCTATATCGGCTATTCGAGGATTGAAGGGAAGTGGGGACTCATTATCCGGACGATTGAGCGGGACCATGAAACCCATTCGTTTGTGAACCAGCGCGTCTATACGATCGAATCCAGCGGTAACATGGAGCTTGTGGCCAACGCTCTGCGCAAGATTCCCGATCTCATGCGTGCGATCGACAAAGCGATTGAACAACAGATCAAGGCGATATCGCAGGCGGGCAAGGAATTCGAAGGACTGCGCAATCCGGATTGCGAGTTTTAATCCCGCTGATGGGCGATCCGTCCGCGTCGCAAAAAAATCAGAACTGCCTTTGAAACCTCCCTCAGGCATGCTAATCTTCCGGTCGTTGTATTGCATGCGTGACGTTACAAGTTTTGGCGAAATGGGCCGTTAGCTCAGTCGGCAGAGCATCTGCCTTTTAAGCAGAGGGTCGCTGGTTCGAGTCCAGCACGGCTCACCACTCAACTTAGTAATCAATCATTTAGCGATTTTAGGATTTTTGACTTTTCTGGATTTTGGTTTGTCTTGGCCCGTGTCTTTGTCCAAAAAACAAGTCCAGCCGGGCTACTGCGTCTTTCAAATCGCCTTTGGAAACGATGTTGTGCCGAACTGTTTGCCCAACGCCGGATTCCTTCCTGCATTGCCACTTCGGGACAGTCATCCTGCCCACCACTTGTGCTTGATGCCTAGCGCCTACTGCGGTTCATGTCTTAATCGCCGATGCGGGAATCCTGTGGAGCGTCCAGTGACGCCCAGAGCGATTTTCACAATGAAATCCTTAACTTGTTGGGTTCGATGAATCAACCGGCGGCGTTATTTCGAAACTAAGGAGATCCTGCTCCAATTCTTTCATTGCGATATAAGCCGGCTTCGTCGATCGGGTTTTGATCTTGGGCTTGGCATTATTCTGTAATTGCTTGGCCCTTTCGGCTGCAAGAATAATAAAACGATATTTTGATCCGATGCTTTCAGGGATTTTCTGCATCTATTCCTCCAAAAGAAGCATATATTGATTGGGCAGAGTTAATCCTGGCAATCATCCGACACCGGGCGCTCACTATGATGGACTGCAATTCCCTGGTGGCGACACTAAGATCCTCGTTAATAATTAGATAATTATATTCCTGATAATGACCAATTTCCTGTATGGCTCTTTTCAGTCGTTGCTCGATCACAATATGGTCATCGAGACTTCTGCGCTGAAGCCGATCCCGCAAAATTGCGTACGATGGCGGCAGGACAAAAACTACAACGGCGTCTGCCCACTTCTGACGGATTATTCGCGCACCTTGCCGATAGGCGGAATAAGCTGCAGCCTGCTTTGGAAATCGGCGTTTGCAGGTTCCGATAACTGCACGTTATGGAATCCACGAACCGCCCTACGGATGTCTCAACTGCTTCCCAGATTGAAAACGGTCTTCATCATTCTCCGAAGACTTTCTTTATCTGGCCGATTTTCTTCTGGACCGTGCCTGTATTCTTTTCATCCTTGCCTTCAGTCTCCAATTCCGGATTGTCCGTCAGTTTCCCCACCTTCTCCTTCACCTTCCCCTTGATTTCGTGAAATTTGCCTTTTGCCTCATCTTCGGTGCCAGACATGGTTTTCTCCTTTGTTATTGTCATTGAGTAGCCCGTCGTCTAATTGGCGGATACCGGCCTGCCATCCGACCCCCGGCTGACAGCTCACACTACAATTCTCATGATAGCCTCGCGTAGTACGCTTGTCTGTTCAATACGGCTCACGAACCTTATCAAAACTGCTCATCTCGGTTCACAGAGGGGGAACTATCGTGCCTCGTCTGATAAGGGCAACCGCTCCGCAGTCTGCACAGGCGCCTTTGGGCACCGACGCGCTGGCCCAGCAGCCCCACACTGTAGTCCGGCATAAGCGGGGATGAGCAATGTTGAGCAGACGGGTGAGCGGTACTGAACTGACAGCCGACTCCACCAAGCGCAATATGAGAATTGTGCTTCGCAGGGATTCTCCTGGCGCAAGGTCATCGGCTAGGTTCCGGACATGACGACGTGAGCGGCGAGACGCGTGCCTCGTGGATTAAGTCGGCGGCGCCGTCCGCATCGGTTCCGGAGGCGTCTCGACCGGCTCCAGCAGCACGCGCTCATACTCGGCGATTACCTGCGCCCCCACCAGCAGCACGATCGCGGCGATTTCGGCGCTGACGAGCACTGCGATGGCCGTGGTGAACGAGCCGTAGACCTCCTGTATGTGCGAGATCGAGTGGTAGTACCACAACAGCAGGTGGCGCGTGATCTCCCAGAGGACCGTCGCCGTCACTCCGCCTATGAGCGCGTGCCGCCACGACATGCGCCCGACCGGCATCACGTGATAGATCGCGGTGAGCACCAGGATCTCGCCGGCGACGCCCATCAGGTACAGGAGATAGTTGGAGAGCAGGAGGTTGTGCATGGCCAGCACCGCGAGCCTTCCCGACACGATCGTCATTATGAGCAGGCCGATGCCAAGCGACAGGATGAAGGTGTAGGGGAGCACCGCCGACACGATGAACCGCCGGCGACGGATCTTGACGCGATGGAAGAAGATCACCGACACGGCGTTCTCGAGCACGGCGAACGCCAGCGCGCTCGACAGGATCATGGTGACGGTCACCACGCCGCCGATCACACTGCGGTTGGCCAGCACGGTGCGCAGGTTGGCGACGAGCGCGACGCCGGCGCCAGGCGCAACGAACTCGAGATACTCGGTGAGCGTCGAGAGCAGGCGCGCCTGATCAATCACGTGCGACAGCACGATGAGCAGGAGGATGAGGAGCGGAATCAGCGAGAGCAGCGTGTAGTACGCGACGGCCCCGGCGAGCAGCAATCCCTGGTTCGCATTGAAGCCCTTGAGCACTCGCAGCGCGAAGGTGCCCGGATGCTTCAGGATTTCCGTGGCCGGATGCTTGAGAAGTTCGGCTGATCGGAGAAGCACTCTGAGTTTCGGCATCGCCCAGTCGCTCGGCTGCGGTATCCGGATGTATTCTCTGTGGCTCTCTCGTGCGCCGCGCCGCCACGCTACCTCTCCTTATAAGCGTTTCTATCCGGGAGCACAAGGGGAAATCAGAAAGGCAAGGAAGGAAATCGTGGGAGAAATCGAGGCCGGCAGGCGCGTTTCTTCTGTAGAATGTCGGTATCGGGAGAGAGGAGCTGCTTTCTTGCGGGGCAGTTGGGATGAGTCAGGGGATCGGAGATATCTGATTCCGGGATGACAAAAGGCCTCCATGCAGCAAAGGGAGCCAGTACGCCATGATATCTGTTGTGTAGAGCTCTGCATAACCGTTTATGCGGAGTTCCGCATAAACGGCACAGAAGTTCAAGCCGCCGCCGGCCTCGCGCTGCGAAAACACCCCCATCTTCCAGACAATACAAAAGTCCACCCTGCGTCGGCGTCACTCGCAGGATTCAAGTGTAGCCCTGATCACGCAGTTCCGAAACTGCTGACTGGGGGCAGGCTCACTTGACGCGCGTATCGCCGCCTGGCAAATTATGAGGAATGAATACCTCAGTCATGGCAAGTGTTCAAAAAAGTGTCGGAAGGGTGTTGTGTTATGCATTTCTGCTGGCCTCAGTGGCCGGCGTAGGATTGCATTACTTTCCAATACCGTGCGAAGCCGGCACACCATCCTCCCTGGCTCGCAGTATGCTGACGGCCCACAATAATGTGCGGACAAAGGTGAAGGTCCCTCCGCTAGAATGGTCGGACACGCTGGCCGCCCACGCTCAGGAGTGGGCCAGCACTCTCCTGTCCCGGCGTGAGTTCTTCCACCGTCCGGACTCGCGATATGGAGAGAATCTTTTCGAGATCAGGGGCGCCTCCGCTCAGCCTGCAGAAGTCGTCAAGGCTTGGGCCTCCGAGGAACGGAATTACAACTACCAGACCAATTCTTGTAGCGGCGCGTGTGGCCACTATACTCAGATTGTGTGGCGCTCTACCAGGAAACTGGGGTGCGCCGTGGCCCTCGGCGGGGGGCGTGAGGTCTGGGTCTGCAATTACGATCCACCCGGAAATTGGGCCGGAGAGTGGCCTTACTGACGAAAGCCCAGCTTCACTAATCCCGGCGGGCAGCGGCTGCCGCGGAATTGGTCGACGTAGAATTCGCGCACGATCATGCGGTGCCGGCCCTCGAAGTGGCCGCGTTTTCCGGCGGAAGGGCCGTCCCTGTCGCGTTAGGCAGGGCGCCGCTTTTCGCATCCACTGCGGCAGCCCCTCCGTCCGAACGACTTGGCACTGCCGGGGCCGTTTCCTGTCCGGTTTGAGCCGCTTTCGAACCATACTCGTGCGAGTACACCCAAGTAAACTCGGCGCCGAGCAGGAAGATCTGCGCAGAAAAATAGACCCACACCAACAGAACGACCAGCGAAGCTGCAGCGCCGAAACTGGATGCCACGCTGGTTTTGCCCAGATAAAGGCCGATGAGGACTTTGCCGATTTCGAACAAGAGCGCGGTTACTGCCGCGCCGACCCACACGTCCCGCCAGACGATTCTGGCCCGCGGCAGAAATTTGTAGATCATCGCAAAGAGTAAAGTCGTAATAGCGAAAGAGATGACGAATTCAAGCGCATGAAGAAACGCTGCCCAGCCTTCGAAAAACCCATTCCACCATTTGCCGAATCCGGCGATCGCGGCACTGACTAAAAGCGAGACCAGCAGAAGAAACCCCAGTCCCAGCACCAGGCCGAAAGAAAACAACCGAGTGCGCAGCAGGCTCCATATGCTGTTCTCTTTCGCACGGGCGGGAACGCGCCAGATACGGTCAAGGTCGCTTTGCAATTCCCCGAACACCGTCGTTGCCCCAATTACCAGCGTAATGATGCTGACCACCGAGGCAAAGATGTCCTGAGCGGGCCCATTGGCGCTTTTCAGCAGGCCCTGCACCGCGATGGCGCCTTCCCGTCCGATGAGGCCTTGTATCTGCGCGACGATTTCTCCCCGGGCTGCTTCCTGGCCGAAAAAAAGGCCAGCCACCGCGATGGCGATTATGAGCAGCGGGGCAATCGAGAACAGCGTGTAGTAGGCAAGCGCTGCGCCCATGCTCGGGGCGTAATCGTCCAACCACGCCCCTACGGATTTCCTGATCAGGTCCCAGATCTGCTTGAGGTGCATGTCGGTCTCTGGTGTCGTGTCCCGGGCGCATAGTCCGAATTGACTCTGCGGTCCCACCCCTATCCAGAAAAGCGAATCACTATCTATTCTATATCTCTCGACGTTCGCGCCACGAGTTCAGGAGGACCGGAGGGCAATCCCGGACCGTAGCCTGCTAGCCAATCGAATCTGACAAATCCGCAGCCTCGGGCGGACAGCTCTCCTCCTTCCGCCGATCGTTCGAGATCTCGACTGCGATCGCGGCGGATAGGCGGAATAAGCTGCATCCTGCTTTGGAAATCGGCGTTTGCAGGTTCTGATAACTGCACGTTATGGAATCCATGAACCGCCCTGCGGATGTCTCAACGGCTTCCCAGATTTCAGATACGAAATTTTACTACGAAAATGAAGCATGGAAGATAGAAATTCGCCTGAATATCTTCCCAATTCTGGGATACGGAGCCGGCCTTCCAGGTTCTCCTGTATTCAGCTACCCTCGCCGGCCTAAAATTCCCCAAAAGATCTGAAACCTGCTCTTCCTGGATCCAGTAATTGTTAATAGAGAGCGAGACAGAGGCGATGATGGCAGCCCAGACTGAAGTTCGAACGCAGTTCTCAACAGCGGAAATCGAAACGCTCAAACAGTTCGCCGCCGGCGACCTCACTGCCTTCGAGACGCTCTTCCGCCAGCATCAAGCCCAAGTCTATGGGTGGATCGTCCGCGTTGTGCGGGATACAGGCGCAGCCGAGGATCTCACCATCGAAACCTTCTGGCGTATTTATCGTGCGCGCAAACGTTTCGATCCGAAGCGCAGCTTTGGAGCATGGGCACGCAGGATTGCGAGCAACGTCGCCATCGATCACCTGAAGAGCGTGCGTCCGGAAGCATGCCTCTCAGCCGAGGCAGTGCACGCTGTCGAAGTTGACTCGGACTTGCAGCAGCATATTCGCCGGCAAACCGAGCGCGCATTCCGTCAGTTGCCTGTCAAATTTCGGGCCGTAGCGACGCTGGCGCTAGTCGAGGAGCGCCCGTATGAAGAAATTTCGAAATCTCTCGATATCTCGGTTGGCGCAGTCAAATCGCGGGTCTTCCGCGCAGTACGCCTGCTGCGTAAGAAACTTAAACAATCAGGAGTCGAGCCATGAAGGAAACGAACGACGCACGGTTCAAGAGCCTTTTGAAACAGGCGCTTCGTCCGATAAGCCCGGAGCTTCAGCGTGACCTATGGCCTCAGATGCTTCGGCGTATCGACGAACGCTCGCCGGCTAAGACGGTTCCATGGTTCGACTGGGCTTTGCTCGCTATAGTGGTGATTTCTAATCTCGCATTTCCCCACTCCATTCTTCTGTTGTTGTATCAACTGTGAAGGAGGCATCATGAATACACATCGTTTTCTACGCGCTTACATGGCTGGAATCGTCGTTCCGACTATTGCCGTACCATTGGGATTAGTTGTTTTTTTTATCGCGCGTTATGGGTTCCAGATCCCGATCCCAATCGAGCGCGTGGTGATTTTTCCGATGGCGTTGATACCCACACTCTTCGGACTGTGGAACATGCTTTACGCGCGACTGAGCACGGGACGCTATTTTCCCCTTGGACTGCATGGCGCCTTGCTTCCAGTGGTTTTTATCCCTCTTGGTATGGCTGGCGCCGTCGCAGGGCAATTTCTCTCCTTAGGTTCAAAAGGAATCGTCTGGTTCGATGCCATCACCATACCCTACAAGCTGTTTGTCCCGTGGATTGCTGTTGTCATGATCGTCTACTATCTCATTTGGAAATACCTGGTCGGCTTTTGCAACAAGATCCTGGAACTCCCCTAATACGCAGATGGGAGATGACCACCGCCTACCCGGAGATCACCTGCCGTCCGTTGGATTACTTCCTCGATTGCGACTTCGGGAGAGTTTTGAGGGATTCACTTCTCCGGTTTGCGCGCAATACGGCCAAATGCTTGGGCAATAGGTTTTTGTTTTCTAATTTTCTGGACGAGAGCGCGCCACTCCAACCAACGGCGACAGTGGCCCAGGAGTCCGTCCGAGTAACCGCGATTAGCATGGCTTTTGCCAATTTTTTGGTGGGCACAGTTTTCAACAGGTCACTTTTCAGACAAAGTTTTGGGTTCGATTTAGGATTGTGGAGTTTTGGAGTCTCATAAAGCCATTTTTGAGGCCTTCGGTGGATAGTTTATGCATAACACATCTTTGCCGTCTTCCTTGGCCTTTTCGCGGGCCTCCTGTTCCAGGGCACGTTTGGCTTCGCGAATTCGTTGCAGACGCGTCTCACGTCGGCTCAATTCCTCGGGAAGTTCGTCACCGCTTTTGTCTTTTCCATAGCGAGTGTCCTCTTCATCATCCGCGGCTTCCGCTTGGGCAAGCAGCCTTCGAACTTCCTTTTTCAGCGCGCGATCTTCCTGCTTCATACGCCCATAGCTCATCGCTTTGTGTTTCGAAGCATTGGCCTTCACCTTGCTGCCATCCGGCGCTACGCGGCCCAATTTGATGGCGCCGGCTTTCATCGCCAGGCGGAGAACCTGCTGAAACAGACCTTCCAGCGCCTTGTGATGAATCTTGCGAAAATCCGATATGGTGCGGAAATCGGGTTGATTGCCAGCGGCCAAAACGCGAAACGCCACATCTTCCACAAGATGTTTTTGGATTTTTCGAGACGAGTAGACTCCAATGCAGTAGGCGTACACCAGAACCTTCGTCATCATATGCGGATGGTACGGAGGATACCCTCGATCTTCTTTTTCGTAAAAGGATTCTATTGCACCAAGATCCAGGTTATCGATGACATCGCTGACAAAGTAGACCGGATGATTCTCGGGAAGCCAATCACGCAGGCTCGGCGGCAGCAGGAGCATCTGATCTGGACTGTAAGGACGGTATGTTTTAGCCATGCCCGATAAAGTAGGCAAGACATTCGTTTCGGTCAACAAAATTCAGCTGCTACTCGGACGGACTCCTAGTCTTTTTGGCGTACATTGCAACACCCGTGAAATCCAGAATTACGCAACGTTTGTCGCCGACGATCCAGGCATCGTGTCCCGCTGGCATACAGAAGAAGTCCTCGGGACCATACTCTGTTTCAGTTCCGTCGTCCATCAACCATTCGCCCTTCCAGAATGTATCCGGTATGTGTGGCCTGACACGACGGAGTTTTAGCAATGGGCTTTACGTGCTTAGACCACCGCCAGCCGGGTTTAAACTCCCCGCGACCAACCGTTAAATCACCAAGATAGAATACTTCCATCTTGCCCTTGTTAGCCTTGAACAACCGGGTTTCATCTGGCGCCCCCTTAACCTTGTGAATCAACTTATGTTCCATGACAATGCCTCCGGGTTTGTTGGCGGGAAACAACTTTGCCGCCACAACAGCGTAGCACAACCTTGGGGGGGGTAAATCAAATCGGTGTTGGGAACACATAGAAACAGGGGTCAAACACGCCGTTGTCTCGGCTGATCCACCATTATCCCGCCGCAATACCTCTACTGCGAGGATCTTTCTCAATTCGGAAGTGAAAGGGAACTGCCGGGCCTCCCGGTTCTTTGTAGTGCCGGGCTCCAGGCGCACATTCCCGGCCTCAAAATCCACTTGCCGCCATTGCAGTCTTAAAATTTCACTCTTGCGCCATCCGGTGACATAGACACAATCCGCGATTTGTTGCATAAAGACCGCCGAAAATCATGCGATTAATGCCAGTTTGACTGCCGATGATCTGAGAACCTGTGAAACGGTTGACTACAGTAACAACAAGGTCCGCTCCTTCAGGCGACGAAGAAATTAGGAACTTTTTGGCCTTGAGGGCATTGATGAGATCTTTGGCTGAATCCTGAATGCCGGGCTCGACCAAGCCTCAGGAGGGAACCGTTAAAGCAGAAACTGTGCAGATGACTGAGGGAGAGGAGTCCTGGATGGCAATCCCCTCCCGGCTTAAAGATGGTGGCTGTCTATTTCAAACAGGAGTCCGGTCGCCCCGATTATGGCAATATCACTGCCGGAATAGTGGTAAATAGATAATCCCCCGTGTAACTAACACCGATAATACTGGCTGTCCCGCTGTTGGCAATGATATCAACGGTGCCATAGTAATTGCGGGGTACTGTTATTCCGGCACCAGTTAAAAGCTGGTCCAGATATACAGGATCGTTCTGGCCAGCATTAACTGTTAACGACGGCGAGCCGATCAGATTTCCGCTGCTGTCATAGACGTTAATTGTATAGTTGGCGGTCTGATTCGAATCATTCGCGAACGCCAGGGCCAGTTGCAAACGTTCACCTGCAGTATCAGCACGTTCATCTGCAAAGATCCGGAGGGAAGTTGCCGATGGGGACGAAAACACGGTTGCTTCAGAAACCTTAGTCCCAGCACTGTTATAATATGCATACAACAATTGGGCTTCGACATTTGAAGAGCACTGCAGCGATGCATAGCCCGTTTGCAACGGCAGCGTCTTGCCAGGGGTGGAGTATGAATAGGAAATATGGGCTCCGGAAATGGTGAAAGGCACCGAAGTCGAGCCGCTAAAGGAAAGTCCATGAAATTGGAGTGTGCAATTGGGAGAGGTGGTAGAAGGGTTGTAGTTGATGACGATCACTGTCGATTGTAAATAGGATCCGTCGCTCAAATGTCCGTCCGCGATTTGCGGAAATACGTGATACGTGCGCGAGTTGCTAGGCGCCGACCAGTTCGAAGTCATGGCGTTCACGTCCATAGATCCAAGACCAGTGACTGGATCCCATCCTGGGCCCGCGGAAAAACCGGTCAGCCCAGGAACCGAGTTGTTTCCCTGCGTGACGTCGTGGAAGATGTTGAGATCGCTTCTTGAGGCCAGGGTGTACATGGTCTGATTGAGATTTCCCTGCAGTTGCCCGGTCTCCTGTATCAACAGCGCGACGATGCCTGCGAAAGAAGGCGTCGGAGCTGAAGTTCCAGAGTCGACATATAAGTACGTAGCAGAATTGCTGCAGTCGGTGGTATTAACGCAAACACGATATGCGTCATGCGCCGCGGCTGTGAGAGCTATGTCCGGCACTCCCCGGTACTGCGATGTATTCCCCGTCTGCCATGTGGGTTTGAGGCTGAACGTGCTGTAGCCGCCTTCTGAAGACAACAAACCACTACCGCCGCTCGATCCGCTTTCATTCCATGCCAGTTCCGGTATATAACCAATTGCCGTTCCCGCAGGCGCAGGTGACCAGTAAGAGCCGGGACTCGATACGTCATTGAATTGGGTGCCCCCAACGCAGACGGCGAACCCTGAGGAACAATACCCGTTGATTCCATATCCATGGGTCGCGGAACTTGCGGTACTAGGATCGCAACCCGCAGCACCAGAATCTCCGGAAGACACGATCCCTGTGATGCCACTAGTATGCGCTTGCTGCCAC
>JBEKKY010000049.1:0-17486 GCA_050010475.1 Acidobacteriota bacterium
GGAGCGTTCGCGCAATCTCCGGGCAAAATTGAGATCAGCAAAATGAATCCGGCTGGCCTCCTGGTAGACAAATACAGCTATATGGCACAACCCTACAATTTCTACTACTTCCACCACATGGACCAGCTCGGTTTTCGAACGGACTTGATAAAAAAAGGGGAGCGGGTATATCCGCTACGCGAGCCAACTAAACCTCCGGTCATTGAATACACATTCCGCGGCAGCCGTTTTTCGTTGGACGATTATTTCAAGAGAAACTTCGTTACCGGGTTCCTCGTCCTCCACAACGACCAGATTGTTGTCGAGAGGTATTTTCATGAAGCAGATCAGAATTCAAAGTTTGTATCCCAATCGTTGTCCAAGTCCATTGTTTCAATCCTGATCGGGGCGGCTGTCGAAGAGGGTGCAATCAAGAGCGTCGAGGATCCTGTCACAAAGTATCTGCCATATCTTTCGGAGAGCGGTTATCGCAACGTCACGGTAAAAAACCTTCTTCAGATGTCCAGTGGCGTTAATTACAGCGAAGATTACAGAGATCCAAAATCAGGAGCGGCATTGATCGGTGCAGCGCTGCTTACCGGTAATCCCACTTTCAAAAACTATGCACAATCCATTCAGCCGACAGCAACCCCTCCCGGCACAAAGTTTGAATATCAGAGTGTGAACACTCAGGTATTGGGGCTTCTCCTCGAGAAGGTTACCGGAAAACGTCTGAATGAATATGCACAAGAAAAGCTTTGGAGCAGGATCGGCGCCCAGAGCGACGCATTCTTCTACGAATCCAAGAACCAGCCGGACACATGCGCATTTGCCTGTTTTAACGCGACTGTACGGGATTACGCACGCGTGGGACTTATGATGCTTCAGGGCGGGACTCTTGGAGAAAAGCGCATCGTGTCAAAAGCATGGGTGCATAATTCCACTACACCCGACGCGCCCTATCTCAAGCCTAAACCAGGTGGCCCTGAAGGCGGCTACGGATATGCCTATCAGTGGTGGGTTCCTGCGGGGAATGACGGCGTGTTCATGGCACAAGGAATCTATGGACAATGCATTTACGTTGATCCTGCCCGGCGCGTCGTTATTGTGCAGACCAGCGCCTGGCCGGAACCCGTTTCTTCATCGCTGGAAGAAGAGCGGGATGCGATTCTCGACAAAATAGCCAGCGAAATCGTGCAATGAGTTCCCAATAAGGTGCACGCTATGCCATGGTCTGGATATGGAGAGGAATGGACTATCAGATATGAAAAAACGAGCGTTTGTGATTGTCCTGATTCTTATTGGTGTTTTGGGAACATCCGCGTGCCGGCAGCAAAAGGTCACCCCTGCCGATACCGTATTGATTCACGCGAAAATATATACTGTGAATTCGAAAGAGCCCTGGGCGCGAGCCATGGCGGTCCGCGAAGGGAAAATCATCGCGGTCGGTTCGGACAAAGATATCGACGCGTATAGAGGCCCTTCCACAAAAGTGATTGATGCGAAAGAGCACATGGTACTGCCTGGGTTTATGGACGCTCATGTCCACATGATGGCCGGCGCTGCCCTGCTTGAACAAATCGCTTTAAATGACGCCAAGACAATCGATGATTTCCAAAAGATGATAAAGGATTACGCCACTGCGCACCCTGATAAGAAATGGATCCAGGGCATGGGGTGGTACTATAGCGTTTTCGGCAAGAAAGGCGTGCCTGACAAAAAGTTCATTGACGAAGTCGTCCCCGACCGTCCTGTTTATCTGGCGGCGTACGACGGGCATAGTTCCCTTGCGAACAGCAAGGCGCTTCAAATCGCAGGAATCACCCGGAAGACTCCCGATCCGCCGAATGGAATTATCGTGCGCAATCCGGCAACGGGCGAACCAACCGGCTTTTTGAAAGAAGCCGCCGGACCGCTTGTGATAAAAACCATTCCGCAGCCGACTCGCGAGGAAGAACGGAATCGGCTGACGAAAGCTATCCACTACGCCAGTTCCCTGGGTCTCACCCGCGTGATCAGCGCCGGTGCGGATGCGGAGCGTGTCGAATTGTTTGACGAGATCCGGCAAAAGGGCGATCTGACCGTGCGTCTCTACATGGCACGGTTCGTCACTCCTCCGATATCTCCAGATGTTATAAAAGTTCTGGAAGAAAATCGAAAAAAGTATGCCGATGATTGGATTGATCTGGCTCCTGTGAAGTTCCTGCTGGATGGATGGAGTTATCGAGGCGCACACAGCTGCGATGCTGGAACCATATGCGAACGATCCGAAGAACAGAGGACAGCTCTATTTTGATCCTGATAAATACAAGGAAGCTGTGATGCAGTTGGACCACCTCGGATTCCAGATATTCACCCATGCCATCGGGGATCGGGCTATTCGCCTCGCGCTCGATGCCTACGAGGCTGCCAATAAAGCCAACGGCCGCACGGATGCCAGAGACAAGATCGAACACATTGAGGATCCCAGCGCCGAGGACATTCCTCGATTCGGAAAGCTTGGCGTGATCGCCAGCATGCAGCCGCTGCATACAACTCCGAACGACAACAATTTAAATGTCTGGGCAGGGAATGTAGGCCCCGAGCGCGCTCAACGGGCGTGGCCCTGGCGGGACATCCTGGCCGGCGGAGCAGTATTGAGCTTTGGCAGCGACTGGTCGGTGGTAACGTTGAATCCCTGGCCGGCCGTGCAGATATGTCTCACTCTGGAGGAGGCAATTCAGGGATACACGATGGGATGCGCCTTTGCCGCGAGGAGAGAAAAAACAGAGGGCTCTATCGAAGTAGGAAAGCTTGCGGACGTGATTGTTATTTCGCAGGACCTGTTCAAAATTGCGCCGAATCAAATCGGAAAAACGAAAGTCATGATGACGATGGTCGGCGGCAAAGTTGTTTATCAGGATCCTTCATGGAGAGGCGAACAATCTGCCGCTTCTAAGTCACAACAATCTCTAAGCGGCCCCAAGCCTGTTCTTCGACTGAAGCAGATCGGCGACGTTTTTCAGGCCGAGAGACTCTAGGGTTTTTCGAGTCGGGTAGCCTGAGGCCGGATCCCATCCTTCAAGCTTGTAGAAAGCCGTCTTCCATTGCTCGACGCCCTGTTCGTCAAGATACATATCCCGGACCGGCTTCCAGCTCCATGCCGAGCCATCATAGACAGGCATATTGGCCGGAGGGAATGAAGCGGCTGCAGCTCCCGGCCTGTACATGAAGCCGGAGAACTTTTCCAGGTCCCTGTGCCTGCCCTGCAGAACAAAGATCGCCCGCTTCATATTCCATGCCATGCGGCCGATTTCGATGCCGTCGGTAAATGCGAGTTTCTTTCCGGTCACGGCATTGAAGAAAACAGGTTCCGCCTGAGGCGTTGCCCCTTTGCCGTCCTTTGTGTCCGGATTGAAGTAGCTGCCAAATGCCCAATCGCAATAGAGAACAGATTCCTTATAGAAAATTGCATAGTGCTGGTGGAACGCCACGAATTTGGCTCTGTGATCGGAGTAGATCCCTGTTTTGAAAGCCTGCGGTCCCTGCCAGCTGTAGTCGTACATGAACGGATCATCCGTGTACGGCGGCATCTGCGTCGCCATTCGTTTCACGTATTCTTCGCACGATATTTTATCGGTTGGGCCCATCTGGATATCGTGGTTGTTGATGTCCCTGGAATCCATCAGGTTGCCGTACGCCCACTCCACTCCAGGCATCGTGATGTGATCCATGTATCCCCAAACAGGAAGACGCAAAATATCGTTCAAGTCGCTTAGCCTTCCCAGCTTTTCTGCAAAACGTATGGTCCCTTCCGCCAACAGATCGCCAATACCGATGCGGTTCGCAATCGCTGTCCCAAAGGCTTCGGCGAATTCCGGCTTTTCGTAGAGATCCATGGGCAGCGGATAGGTATCCACTTTCTTCCCCGGACCGATTATTCCCATGTCATAGAGTCTCTTTACATACCAGCCTGATCCGGTGGTGCCGGGAACCCCCGGCTGTATCGGGTGTCCTTTGGGGCTCGGGAAAGTCATTGCCCCTCCGAAGCAGCTGTCCGCCGCATTGATTCCAAGCTTCTGCACGACATCGCAGGCTCTCCATCGATCCTGCTGTGGTGTGCGATTAAATGGCGGGGAGGGGAGATTGAACCAGACCGATTCTGTGCAGGCATCGGAGTCATTGCCAAAGACGGAGTTTCTCGTGCGGCAGCCCCGATCGCATCCAAGGCACGCAGACACTCCGGAGGTCAAGGTACGACCCGGACCGCGCTGGCCTGACATGGGCCACGTGGCTTCAAACCATTCGCGCGCGTCGCGGACTGCTTTAGGATCAGCAATTTTCACGCTGCCCGTCCCAATGACAGAAATGGCTTTCAGGTTCTTGGCGCCGAACACGCCGCCGAATCCGCCCTGACCGGCTCCATTTCCTCCACCATGGATCAGCGCGGCAATACGGGATTTGTTTTCTCCCGCGGGGCCGATCGTTACGATCGCCGGCCTCTGCGTTGTAAAAGCATTCCCCACTTTCTGCCACTCCGCGCCATATCGGACGGGAGCATTGGTGCTTTGCATCTTCCAGATTTCTTCCTGCGTGTCCCAGGTATTGAGCCCCCAGAGCGGCTTCGCGCTTTCCAGCGTGACTTTGTCGTCGACAACGTTGATGTAGACGGGAGCGTCCGATTTTCCTTCAATGACAACGCCATCCCATCCTGCGAATTTGAGCATGGGCGCGAAACTGCCGCCGAAATTGCTGTGGCTGAACCAGTTGACAGGCCACGATTGCGGAGATAATCCCGAAACGCTCGTCCTTCCCGCAAAGGGAACCAATGTCCCGGCAAGGGGGCCGGTCATCAGAGTCACAATGTTTCTCGGATCGAGGGCATCCTGAAGGTCCCATGCTCCAGGCGCCACGCAGAGATCCCAGAACAGGGCAATGGCGATTCCGTAACCGCCTCCGTATTGGTCATACTTCGACGTCTCGATCGAACTTATTTTCTTGCTGGTCAGATTGACCCGAAGGATTTTGCCTGCATACCCTGGTGCGGTCATTTTCCCCTCCATTGCCGGGAGCGCCGGCATCTCGCCGGCGTTTTGTGGCATTTTATAACAGGTTAGCCCGGAATGATCTCAGTTTTGAATGAATCCAATCGGAATCAGCATCGGGCAGGTACAGGGAAAAATCGATTGCGATACCGATTCCGATTCATTCGGGATAGAATTGGCGAAAGCACTTCGACGAGGAGATGCCTAAAATGCTGGAGTTCAACATTGTCGGCAAGCCGAATGTGCCGGGCAGACTTTCGAATACGATCGCGACGGGAAGGGCGAAGTTCGGAACGGATGTTGTGGTCCCGAACATGCTCTTCGCAAAATTCCTCAGATCCCCGCATGGACGCGCCAGAATCAAAAGCATAGACGTCAGTCAAGCGAGGGCTTTGCCGGGAGTTGTGGAAATTGTCACCTGGGAAGATCCCGAGATCAAAGCAATGCCTCAGTTGACTTTGCCGCTTCTGATTAGCGAGGCGGATATGGAAGATGAAGAAGTTGGCGCGGTCGTTGCGGCTGAGAGCGAAGAGATCTGCGATCAGGCGCTGAAACTGATCAAAGTAGAATGGGAGGTGCTGCCTCATATCCTGGATCCTCGGGAAGGAATGAAGCCGGATTCGCCTGTGGTTCGAGCGAATCCCAAAGGAACCGGAAATGTTCAGCTGACCAATTACAGCCAGGGGGATGCGGAAGCCGGCTTCAGGCAATCGGATCAAGTCATTGAATTTGACTGGGCGATTTCGCTCTTCAGCTCCCACTTACCGAATCCTTCTGGAGGCGTCGCCTGGTGGTATGACGATCCTGTCGGAACCGATGGCCCGTCTTTGTTCGTGGAAGGCATCCCTCCAACCTGGGGCGCCTCCATCCTGAGGCCGATGTACAAGCTCACGTTTGACAAAATTTATCGCAACACCATATTTCAGGGGGGCAGATATTGCGATTTCGGCGTAAGGCGGGCGGCATTGATCGCGCCGCTGTTGGCGAAAAGAACCGGACGGCCCGTGCGCGCCGTCAACTCCCGCCAGAACGACTATGACATGGCGGTGGCGCAGCGCTATATCCACACAAAACTCGGATTCAAGAATGACGGCACCATAACAGCAGTCCAAGAAGATGTCGTCACTGATGGCGGAGTCCGCGGCAACTCTGTATTTGCCGTTGCAGGCGACATGCGGCTCAGTCCCTTTCTTACAACCAAGTGCGAAAACGTAAAAACCAATTGCCAGGCGGTCTTCACGAATTCCGGACGCATGTATACGAGCGGCCAGGCGTTCCCCTTTCATTACGATGAATTGCCGATCTCCCAGCAGCTGGTTGCTGAGAAACTGGGCATGGATCCGATCGATGTCGCCTATAAGAACATGCATGGCCCTTCATCCCAGACTGATCCCGGGATCCCGCCCAGCTTTAGAATGTGCGTCGAACAGGGGAAGAAGGCCATCAACTGGCACTGGCATCCCGCCGGAACGAAGAAGCTGCCGGACGGCAGAATGCACGGGTTAGGCTTCCGCTACTCGATGAGTCACCGCAATTCCATGGAAACCTTCACGTGCACCGTCACGGTTCAGGGCGACGGCAAAGTCTATATTCCAATTAAAGGGCCCTGGAGCGGAATGTATGCGGCCGATGCCTGCGCAATGGTCGTAGCCGAAGAAATGGGTGCCAAGATGGAGGATGTGATCCTCAGCTATGATCCCAAAGCGCTGTTCACTCCTGTTGGCGGAGGCAGCGACGGCACGACCTCTGCGGCCTGGGTGTGCCAGAAGGCGGCCGCTGCCTGCAGGAAATTGCTCCTGGAAATAGCGGCCCCGAGGTTCAAAGCCAAACCGGATGACCTGGAAACGAGGGATTCGATGGTATATCTCAAATCGGATCCGACAAAGAGTTATCCCTTCTCGGCGTTTCCCGAATCCGGCGACCATGACAAAGACATTGCCGCCACGTTTACCGGAAAGCCTCCGACGGCCAGCTGGAATCAGGGATACGGGAAAATCCTGGATACGATGAATGCGTCTTTTTGCGAAGTGGCTGTAGATGCGGAAACGGGAAAAGTGGAGGTGACGAAGTATGTTGTTGCCTGCGATCCGGGAAAGGTGCTGAGACTGACTTCCTTTGAAGGACAGATCCACCAGGTGATGTTTTTCAGCGACGGCTCCGGGCTGACGGAAGAGTTCATTTTCGACAAGGCCACGGGAGTGAAGCTGAACACCAATATGTTGGAATACAAGAAACCTACGATTCTCGATATCGGCCCTTGCGAGACGATTCTCGTGGAGACCCTCTCGGGGAATGCTGTTTACGGCAGCACGGGTATCAGCCATGCGATGGCCACGACGCAGCTGATCGTCTGCGCTGTGGCGAATGCAATCGGGAAATGGCTGTACCCGCCAATTACTCCGGATAAAGTTTTAAAGGCATTGGGAAAGGCCTAGCAGCCCGTGGTGAAAGTACAATAGGTCGCGCCGCCTTGCATCTGCCCCTGCGGCGCTCGGAACGCGGCCTATTGTACTTTCACCACGGGCTGCTAGCGCCCGAAGGACGCTTTGGAGTGCGGCAGCATGTTGCCGCTTCTGATTGGTGCTCGCAGCGGGAAAAACGCTTTCTTTGACTGGAGATAAATCCATGCGTGCTAAGGTCCTGGTTATCTGTGCTATCGCAATTGCTGCTATAACAATCACCGGCTCGTTTTCGCCCAAAGCCGATGCCTCGACGGGCACAATTCCGCTCAACTGTAATCGTGCTTGTCTGGAGAATGTAGTTGACCAATATTTGACCGCGCTTGTCGCCCATGATCCCAAGCGATTACCGCTGTCGAAAGATGTCAGGTACACCGAAAACGATCAGGCGGTTGAGATCGGCGACGGTTACTGGAAGACAGCCGAAGGTCGCGGGAATTATACGCATATCTTCGCTGATCCGGAATTTGGCCAGGTCGCGTATATGGGCACCATGCGGGAAGCGGGCGCGCCTTTGCTTATGAGCCTTCGCCTCCGTATTGAGCTCGGGCGCATTACCGAAATCGAGAGCATATTTTTCAAGCCGGGCGGCGGAGGTCCTAACAACATCGCTGAAATGGACAAACCATACAAGCCCGAAGATTTCTGGTTCAAATCGATTCCGCCGGCACAACGGATGTCGCGCCAGGAGTTAATTGCTGTTGCCGACGGCTACTTCACAGGATTGCAGAAAAACGACGGCAAGGGAATTCAGGGTACCGGCACATATCCATTTACGAGCGATTGTCACCGGGTTGAAAACGGTTCGCCCACGACCAATGTTCCACGATCGCCGAATCAGCCTCCGGATGCCATCGACCTCTTTTCGATGGATTGCCTGTCGCAATTCAAGCTAGGCATCTATTTCGTAGTCCAGAATATCCATCACCGCCGCTATCCGGTTGTCGACCAGGAGCGAGGGATCGTGTGGGCTCACGCCGTATTCGATCAGGGCACTGTAAGCAAGGGGATTCTCTCTGATGGCCGCCCTTACGAGTTCAAGGGTTTCAACCGGCCTTCCAGTATCCTGGTAACGGAGGCATTCTTGATTGAAAACGGCAAAATCCGCCGCGTGGAAATGGTCGGCCCTTCGGTCTCGTATCATCTGAATTCTCCCTGGCCTGGCAGCCTCAGCGGCGATTAATCAAAAAGCAAAACGCCACGGATTCCATGGATTTCACCGATTCAAAATCAGTGGAATCCGTGATAACAAACGTGCAGTTTCTTGCTTTTTCAGCAAGCTTTTATTCGAACATGCTGAAAAATGATTAAACATGTGCGGACGGGTCTCCAGACCCGTCCGGATTTTCAGCCCTATAATCGCTCAAGCGGGACGGCTCTGGAGAGCCGTCCCCACATGTTCAATAGAGGTTCCACTCTTTCGTTTGGTTGCGGCCCCGGCCGCGCTGGGGAATCCGTGGTGTCTCTTTAGCTCTTCGGTGCGGCTGCGGCCGGCGGCGCAGTTTCAGGTTTAGCTCCGGGAGCGCCGGGAACGGTTTTGGGCGGCGCCGGTGGAGGGGACAGATTCACGTCATATCCGCTGATGTCGGTTTGCGACGGGAGTTCGGAAACCAGCTTCAGTGCGCCCATCGGACAAGTGGTGACGCAAGCCTGGTTTCCGCCCGGCCCCCCTTTTTTGCTGAAATACGGGGCATTGGCGCACAAATCGCACTTGGTGGACTTATTGGCGACCGGATTCCAGATCGTGCGGTGCGGACTGAACGGACAGGCCTTCAAGCAGGCCTGGCAGCCGATGCACTTTTTGGCATCGATCATGCGCACGTTGCTATTGGCGGCGCTTACATGGCACGCACCGGTGGGACAATTCTTGACGCACATAGGCTCAGGGCATTGACGGCATACGGATATCTCGATGTCATAAGGATAGCGGGTCAGTACGGCTCGGCTAACCTGAATCCGGGATAAGGATGCGCTGGTTTCTCCGTCGTGAACCAGCGAGCATGCGAGCATGCAACTCTGACATCCGGCACAGCGGCGGCTGTCATAAACAAGATACCCGGTCGATAGCGGGTAAGCGTTCCTTTGGGAATTTTTCGCGGTTGCGGCCAAGGTGCTTGCGGGCGCCCAAGCGGTTAATGCCCCGCCCGCGAGAGCGGCTCCGCTGCCGGCAACGAAATCACGTCTCGAGAATTTCTTCTTTCCAGAATGCTCCCCTGGGACATATTTGCCTCTAGCCATGGGCAAACCTCCATGTTGGTTTGGCTCCGTTTTAGCAGGTTATCTGATTTTTTGCAATTGCGGGCGAGGTATTGTCAAGTTAAGGGATTATGAACTTCCATAACCCCAGCATATTGGCATCGGGGATTCTGATATGCCCGGGATATTGTGATGGTCAAGTTCGGTTCTGCGTTAACTTGACCATGGTCGCCTGAAAATCTCTATAGTGCGCCGACCAGATTTTCATCGCTTAGAAAATCCATCACATGATCCTTTTTCCCCACAATCGGGAGCAACAGGTGTGATGGATATTCCCTGTTGCGATAAATTTTGTGCAAGGTCGTCCTGCTGCTGGGAAGATGCGGATGATAGTGAATCTGCATCTCGGGATCCCTGGGAGACTCCAGGCTTTGAATCTCCAGCTTTATCCGGTGACCCGCCCGGAAGATATTGGTCAGCTTGCCCATATCCACATTGTATTCGTTAATTTCGCCCGGGACGACCGGGTCGGATCTGACGTGCTTGTGATATGGAGCGTAGGGCTTGGATTTTTCGGAATCCAGCGCCCGATGCGATGCCTTCAAGAAGCCTTTGGCCAGAGGGATTTCAGCCCCGCCGGGCGCCACATCGCTCAGCTTCACGATCCAGTTGGTATCGTCCGTATCTATGGACGCATAAAAGTTGAACGCTGCGGGACCGATAACGGTTACGTCTTCGGGCATGGGCATGCTGACATATTTTACGGAATCTCTCTTGTTCGAGAGATACAGCGGTTGCTGCAGAAAGCAGTCGGGATGCGGCTGATGCCGTTCTGGGGCGAACGCCAATCCTTCCCAGCGGCGCAAATAGCACTTCATCCACTCCGTTCCCGGCAGGGGCCATTCCGTCTGATCGCGCCATTGATTGATGCCCTGGACAAACATCCGTATGGGCGGCTCGCTTGTGATGCCGGTGTCAATTCCCTTCAGCCAGTGGTCGTACCAGCGGATAATGAGTTCCAGATCCTCGCGCCAGGGGCGTTCTTCCGGGCCAAACGGTTTGACCAGGAGTTTTTTTGTCGATTGAATGCCTTGGTAAATATCCCAGAAGGCACCCGCGCCGTGGGCTACCTTCCCTACAACGAATACGGGAATTTTGATTTGATCGAGAAATGGATAAATGGACCTGTCTCTCCAGAAGGGGCCGTCGTACGGATGCATCAAAAAGTCGAAAACCCATGGATTTTTGTAAGGATAATTCAGCAAGTGGTAGATATTGGGATAATGCCGGATATCCGGATCATCCAACAGAGCCTGCCGCCGGTGCTCAAACTCTTCCCTCGAAAACTCCTTCATGCTCAGACAGGGAGCATTTCTCGCCGCGAAGCCGCTCGTGCCGTGCCTGCCGTCCCATATACCATAGTAAAACAGGCTGAGCACGCCCCCGCCATATACGCCGTCACGATAAAAATCATTAACCACATGCGATACGAATATAGCCTTCAGATGCGGAGGCTGTTCAATCGCCACTTTCAACTGGATGCAGCCGTAGTAGGAATATCCGATCATCCCGACATTACCGTCACACCATGGCTGCCGGGCGATCCACTCCACCAGGTCATGGCCATCGCGCCCTTCCTGCGATGACCACATACCCGGGTATTCCCCCTCCGATTTTCCGGTTCCCCGCGCGTCTGCAATGATATGAACATATCCGCGAGGAACGATATCCGGCGTATCGCCGGCCTCGATGTTCCCGTCCCACACGGCGCTCTTCTGCAGGGGCTGAGGCGGGATCAGGACTTCCTGCAGCTCCTTGCCGTATCCTCCCACGGCCAGCAATGCCGGAAACCTCCCGCCTGCATCGGGGCGGTAAATGTTCACACACAGTCGAGTCCCATCCCGAACGGGAATAAAAATATCCTTTTCCGTTTTAATGCCAAATTGGGGTTGACTGATGAGTTCACGCCAGTGAACGCTCATGTTGGGCCTCCTATAGGAAATTTCCTGTGGAGCGGGTGTCGAGACCCGCTCGGGGCGAAGCACCGCTTTCAATCTGAGATTCGGGAATAGTGTCTGCGATATCCTTGTGAGCGGTTTCAGCTGCCAGATAGACCGAAATCGTGGTTACCGCCGCCATCAAAATGATGTACAGCGCAATTGGCGAAGATCTGCCGGTGTGCCTTAGAAGGCTCATGGCAATAAAGGGCGAGAGTCCTCCAGCGATAACCGAGGCCAGTTGGTAGCCGAGTGACAGGCCACTATACCGGACCCTGGTTCCGAAAAGCTCAGCGACAAAACTCGCCTGCGGCGCATACATCGCCGCATGGCCGACCGAGAGGGCCAGCACCATAGAGAGCACCAGCATGCCTGGAATCGATGTCTCGATCAGCCAGAAAAAAGGAAAGGCAAAGATCCCCGTAAAAATCGCGCCAAACAGATACACGGGCCTCCTCCCAAGCCGATCCGACAACACACCAAAGAAAGGAATAGTGAATATCTGAATAAGTGCTGCGATGGAGACTGCGTCGAGCGCTACGGAGCGGGAGAATCCAATGGCGGGCATGGTTGCATAGGTCAAGACGAAAACGCTGAAAAGGTAAAATGCCCCGTTTTCAGCGATCCGGGCTCCCATGACCAACAGCACATTCTTAGGGTGTCGGCGTAACGCCTCAAGGATCGGCAGTTTTGATGTTGTGTGGGCTTGCTTGACCTCGGCAAAGACTGGAGGTTCGGCCACAGACAATCGAATGTACAACCCCACGGCAACCAGGACAATGCTCACCAGGAACGCTACACGCCAGCCCCATGCGAGCAGAGCAGCTTCCGGCAGCTTTGAGATCTGCCCGAAGACAAGAGTTGAGAGCAGAAGCCCTACGGGAAGACCGATTTGAGGCCAGCTGCCGTAGAAGCCGCGCTTCCCACGAGGAGAATGCTCGACGGCCATAAGTATGGCGCCGCCCCACTGCCCGCCCAGTCCAAATCCTTGAGCGATGCGCAGCAGCACGAGTAGAACCGGAGCCCAGATGCCAACCTGATCATAGGTTGGAAGCAACCCGATCAAACATGTCGCGATCCCCATGATCAGAAGCGTGATGACCAGCATGGACCTGCGCCCGATTCGGTCGCCGAAGTGGCCGAAGACAATGCCGCCGATGGGACGCGCGGCAAAGCCCACGGCAAAAGTGCCGAACGCGGCCAGAGTTCCGGTCGTTGGATCGAACTTTGGGAAAAACAGCCGGGCAAAAATCAGAGCGCTGGCAGTTCCGTAAAGGAAAAAGTCGTACCACTCGATGGAGGTTCCGATCAAGCTGGCAAGAGCTACCTTCCGAATGGATGGACTTCTGGAGGTTGCGACTTTCCGTTGATCATGCAATTGGGCCTTCCCATTTCCGAAGCACTACTTCGGCCAGCCCAGATCTCTTACTTGGGCAGAGCGGCCATCGTCCCATCCCAGGTATCCACCTTGCCGGCCTGTTCCTTGTCCTCGGCAAAATAAGTCTGGGTGACGTTTTTGCTCTCAGTATAGAAGATGAACCCATCCCGGCCCATCATATGCAGGTCGCCGAAGAACGACTGCTTTTGCCCGGTGAATCCGAAAATGCCGAGCGGGACCGGAATCCCCACATTAATGCCTACCATCCCTCCGTGGGTTTCCTTCGCGAATTTTCGCGCGTAGTATCCGTTCTGGGTATAAATGACCGATCCGTTGGCAAATCGGCTGGCATTCATGATCTTCAAGCCTTCTTCAAATCCGTTCACGCGCTTGATGCAGACAACCGGGCCGAAGATTTCCTCACGCCCAACCGACATCTCCTCCGTAACCCTGTCGAAGATGGTGGGGCCAAGATAGAAACCCTTCTCATATCCGGCGGGTCCTTTCAATTTGCGACCGTCGAGGACAAGTTCGGCGCCCTCTTTTACGCCAATGTCGATCCACTTGAGTACAGAATCAAGATGGCCTTGATTCACCAGGGGACCCATATCTGTCGTCTTATCGTAGGCGGGCCCGATTTTCATTGCCGATGCAAACTTCTTTAGCAGTGCTACCAACTGATCAGCAATCGCGTTCTCAGCAACAATCACCGGCAGCGCCATGCAGCGTTCTCCCGCGCAGCCGCAGAAAGCGTTGATGATGCCCTGAGCAGTGCGCTCCAGCTTGCAATCGCGCAAAACCAGTGCGTGATTCTTTGCCTCCGTTAACGCCTGAACTCTTTTCCCGTTTGCGGCTGCCGTAGAATAGATGTGCAAACCGACGCTCGTGGAACCCACGAAAGAAACGCCCTTTATGTCGGGATGACGGAGGAATATTTCCGCCTCGTTGCGTCCGGCAGTGATAATGTTGAGAACGCCGGCAGGAAGCCCCGCTTCCTCCCAAAGCTCAGTGATCCGCATCGCCGATTGAGGGACAAAACTGGCCGCCTTAAGGACCATGCAGTTACCGGCTGCTATGCAAATCGGAGCCATCCACCCTTGGGGAATCATCGCAGGGAAATTCCATGGGGCAATACCGGCAAACACGCCGATGGGATGGTTGTATCGCGTCGTGTCATATCCGGTGGCAACGTCCATCAGCGCATCGCCCTTCATAATATGCGGCGCACCGCACGCGTATTCCACGACTTCAGTGACCTTGAGGACGTCTCCCATCGCTTCATCCCATTTCTTGCCCATCTCCTTGGCAAGCAAATAGGTCAATTCTTCAAGGTGTTTGTCCAATAAAGCCTTCAGCCTGAAGAGCACCTGGATGCGTCTGCTGACTGGAGTATCAGACCATGAGCCATAAGCTTTTACAGCAGCCTGGATAGTTTGCTCGACTTCGTCAGCTGAGCATTGGGGCGCATAGGCAATCACTGCGCCTGTTGAAGGATTGTAGCAAGGCATGTATTTGCCGGTCTTGGATTGGGTCCATTGTCCGCCTGCGTAGAACTTTAACTTAATCGCTTTTTCGCCGCTGACCGGGTCGATATCCAATTTGCTGTCTTCAAAAAAATACCGCTTGTCTAATGAGTCTGGCATTCGTCGTATTCCTCGTTGTTGATTGTATTGTCAAAAGCCGCAGGCGGCCTGTGCGCGCACAACTATTCCAAAGTCTCTAGCGCAATCTACACGTCAAAATAGACTGATCGAGTCAAATCTGTCAATCAATCTCACCAGATCATCATTGATTTTTCGAACAGCTGTGTGAATTCCTCACGACCGACCGGCCGCGGCGAGAGCTTGATGACCCGGTGCTGTGGAAGCGTGCCTTCCACGAGAGCAGGGATATCGTCCTTGGTGTAGCCCACGGCGCTCAGTCCATTGGGCACTTTCAGGCGCCGCATTAGTTTGATCAGCTGATCTGCCAGGATATCCCCCGCATCCGCCGGCTTGGCCCGCGACACGTCGGCTCCCATGAACCCCGCGGCCTCCAGGTGCCGTTCCGGACAGCCGGGTCCGGTAAAGCGGAAGGCTGCCGGGGCGTTGAGCACGACAGAAATTCCGTGTGGTATCAGCGGCTCATCTACGATATAGCCAGCGGGCCGATAATCGCGGGCCATGCCGGAAACCGGGTAGGACATGCCGTGCGGTAGATGCAATCCGGCATTGCCGAATCCAACGCCGGCGTAGGAAGCCGCCAGGATCATCCGGCCCCGCGCCTCAATGTCATCGGGATCTTCAACAGCCCTCGCCAGGAATTTGGTCGCTACTCGTATCGCTTCGGATGACCAAAGATCGCTGACCAGGTTTCGTCCCTGATATGCGGGGCGAAGGATAGGTCTTGAGGGGCGCTCGCGATGGTTGTAGGGAATTGTGGTGTACGATTCCAGGGCATGAACCAGCACGTCGAATCCTGTGGATGTAGCCACCATTGCCGGCATGGTCTTGGTATTTTCAGGGTCGATCAGTCCCAGAGTCGGTTTCAAAAAGCGATGGGCAATCCCCGTTTTGGCTTTCATCGCCAGCAGATCGAAAATGACTACGCCGGTGGTTTCGCTTCCGGTTCCGGCGGTAGTGGGAACGGCAAACAGCGGTTTGAGAGGGCCCGGCACCGGCTTTCCTTTGCCGATAGGCGCATTGACATATTCCAGAAAGTCGGCCGGATATGTTGAATATAGATTTGCCGCCTTTGCCGTGTCCATTGCCGAACCGCCCCCAACAGCCACGTAGGCATCAAACCGGCCCTGCCGTGCAAACGAGATCGCCTCATGCATGGAAGTATCGGTAGGCTCCACGTGCGCCT
The DNA here is from genome assembly GCA_050010475.1 of Acidobacteriota bacterium. Lineage (GTDB taxonomy): Bacteria > Acidobacteriota > UBA6911 > UBA6911 > UBA6911 > UBA6911. Next base: position 15,881 of record JBEKKY010000049.1, read on the forward strand.
GGTCGAACAATTCGAACTGAATCCCTTCATTTTCCAGCGACTCGATTACAGTTGCCACAGGAGCCAGCTTGGCTAGCGTGGGATCTGTAACAACCATCGCTCGCTTGACCTTCAGCTCAGCCAAATCCATGCCGACTTCGCGCGTAACGCCTGGGCCGAACCTAATATTCGAGGCCGACATTTCGAATGCATATTCGTTTTGCATTTCCGGGCTCCTCTCTGAGCGGGGCGAACTTGTTTGGGGTCATTTTAAGCCAAAACCGCCGAGTACAAACGGAATTTTTCATAACGAGTAAAACAGGGGAAATCCTCAGGGTGACGCACTGTCGCAATTTCAGAGCCTGAGCGGCAGTGGAGAAACTGCGGGGAGCGAATATTTCAGGGTTGCCGTTGTCCTTTGCCAAAATCGCGTCCGCCTTGAAAACGTTGACGTTTTTGTCTCGAAATTGCAGCCTAAGGGAACTCATGAAGCGCAGACGGTCCCCCCACGTGGGGACAATACTGAAAAATTTCTGTATTTACGCCATCCGGACAAAAAAAGCCCTTCGAAGTCTTCGATCGACCGAGCCGTTCCTACCCTCGCGTCGCCATTAAAAGACTATAGCGGACCCCCTGAGGCATTCGATTGTTTCGGAGCCGATGAAGTTTTAGCGACGAACATGTCCCCTTAGGGCCTGTCAATGAATAACGTTTACACTTTGCTGCTGGCCCCCAGGCCCGCTGGCTAGGCGCGAGCGACGAGCATGCCGGGTTGCATGTAAGGAGCGAGCAACAACGCCAGCGGGCCTGCGGGCCGCAGCCCGAAGGGGCGCGGCGGCGGGCAGGCATCTGCTTCGTTGCCACTCCTCGACGATGTCACCGCATCGCCTGCGTCGCGGCGCCTTGCATCTGCCCGCCCGGCGCTCGCGCCAAGCTCGCGCCAAAGTGCAAACGTTATTCATTGACAGGCCCTTATTCGCATGTATGCGCAGTGAATCGATGTGCGTATCATATCGGCCCGACATTGCAACAATCACCGTCTCAGATCATGGGCATGGGCGGCCCCTGCACAAGTTGGTCACCCTTTCCACAGCTCCCCTGTTACCGGATGCGGGTAATGGAAAGGCACTACATCCGTATCGGGCCAGAGCACTCGTTTAGGCAAGAGCCTGTCAGGGCCGAGAGGATCCTCCGGGAACGTCTTTGAGGCAGGCGGGACGTAATTCGGTTTGGTATAAGCCCAGCCTTTTGCATAGTCGGCGTGCCATATCGCGCGATAGTCGAGCACCTTAATTTTCCAGACGTTTCCCTCCCTCACATATTCATTTTCGTAAATGCCGCCTTCCCACCATTGCATGGGGGGGCGCCCTTGTTTGACTGCCGCTTCTCCAGACTTCGAGAGTACGTTGGCCCCTGCCTGCATGAAACAGCGGAATCGAGCTTTGGCAGTCTTGCGATCCGGCGCGACGTCTACGATATCCTGCAGTTGCATGTGATCCAGCAGGAAACCGTATATGGGGCCGTTCTTTTTCCCGGTGAAATTCTGACTGAAATTGTCGATATACAGGCGGCGGACGCCTTTGTCTTTGCCTATGTAAATGCCGCCGTTGAAATGCGCCTCGCCATC
>JBEKKY010000050.1:0-14978 GCA_050010475.1 Acidobacteriota bacterium
GCGTCGCCGTACACCTTGTTTGTCGACATGTAGATAAAGGGGGATTCGGGGCAAGCCCGTCGCGCGGCTTCAAGCAGGTTCAGCGTGCCCACCGCGTTGGTGTCGAAATCATCAAACGGAATTTGCGCCGCCTTATCGTGTGAAGGCTGTGCGGCCGCATGCACAATAGCATCGGGCCGCAGCGATCGAATGATTTCCTGAACTCCCGTCCGGTCCCGGATATCCGCTTCATGATGCCGGAACCGGGGCAATGACTGTTGCAGGCGGGCTTGATTCCACCTGGTATCGCCCATAGGACCGAAAAATACGGCCCGCTGATTGTTATCAATCCCGTGAACCTCCCATCCCTCTGAGTGGAAAAACTCGCAGACTTCCGAACCGATCAAACCCGAAGAACCCGTGACCAGAATCGATTTCATCGCATTGTCCTCTGGCGGTTTGTTATCCGCGCATGGCGGCCATCATCCTGCTCCTGCCGGTATTGTTTTCCAGGTCCAGCGCGGAGAGATCTCCGCTCTCCCCTATTTCCAAGCACTGGAAATCCATGTGTTCCAACTCCTCCACAAGCTCACGGATGGAATGGCCGAATTTCCCAAAATATAAGTCGGAGATTTCCAAAACCAGAATGCGGGTCCGGCCGCTCCGCAGGGTTTCGGTCATTCCTCTTAAAACTTTTCTCTCCGCCCCCTCTACGTCCACTTTAACCAGGTGCGGGACCGGCCAGTCCGATTTCGCAATCAGGGTGTCAAGGCGATGGACTGGGATTCGAATTGTACTGAAGTCCTTGGCGGACGTCCAAGGAGTATCGACCGAGAGCAGTGAATTGTAAACATCCTGCGCCTCTCGGACTGGTGTGACGTTTTGCAGATGATTTAACCGTATATTGGCGACAAGTCGTTCATAGGCGAGCTGCCCGGGCTCAAAAGCAATAATCCGCCCTTCCTCCCCGATCAGGCCTGCACAGAACAGCGTTATGTAGCCGACGTTGGCACCGATATCAAAAATCGTTATTCCCGGCGTGATGTGCCTTTTAAGGAAATTAAGTACGCCCGGTTCGACGACCCGCTGGTTTTCATAAAAGTGCGCATAGTATTCATCCGGCGCAATCCACATCTTCTTCTCGAGACCCGGCAGTGAATCGGCTATCGGTTTTCCGCTGCGCCGGGACCAGGCTATCAAGGCTTTCCGGCGAATGGCGGCAGGCCTGCAGAAACCTGCATAGGACCGAATATGGTGATAAGTATTTCGTGCAAGTGTAAAGCGCATCACAAATTATTCATACCTTTTGTGTTTGCGAAAAGGCTATCCATCATACTCATCCGTCCAGTTCAGGAGAGGGCGGATGACGCCGGGTATGGAACCGCCGTAATCGCCCCTTGCCGAATTGCCATCCATCGAATCCACGACATGAAATGCGACAGCATCTCTTTCATGGAAGTGGACGGCAAACGTGTCCATCGTGCTGATGGCTGCGTTGACGATGATGGTCCCCTCGGCAAGGAAGTTGCCGGGGATCCACACGGTGCTTCTATAACGGCCGGGTTTGCGCTCCACGCGCCTCCACTCAGGGTTCTGGTCGCTGGTATGGAAAAGCAAAACTCCTTCTTGGTTGAAGAAGAAGCAATTCGGAACAAGAACGCGCCCGGGCCGGCGCACGACATAGTCCATCTCGATCCCAACAGGCTTGCGGATGTCGATGTCGACTGCGGTGGCGCCTTCCTCCGTCCTAACGCGCACGGAACCCAATCGAACGATATCGTTTCCCGGGGCCTTGGAGGGATCCGGCCAGCTGCGAAATGCACTCGTGCCGTTGTCCGACTGCAAGTAACGTCGGACGACCTCCTGGGATAGCCCGTCCTGCACAACCTTTCCTTCGTCCAGTAAAATTGCACGCCGGCAGAGACGAGTGATTGCAGGCATATTGTGAGAAACGAAGAGCACCGTCCGTCCCTCGTCACCGACTTGCTGCATCTTGTTCAGACATTTCCTCTGAAAAGAGGCATCTCCGACTGCCAGGACTTCGTCAACAATCAGGATTTCCGGTTCCAGATGTGCTGCAACCGCAAACGCCAGCCGCATATACATTCCGCTGGAGTAATGCTTTGCCGGCGTATCGATGAATTTGTCAATTCCCGAAAAATCCACGATCTCATCAAACTTGCGCCGAATCTCCGAGGTTTTCATGCCTAACAACGAACCATTGAAATAAATATTCTCTCTTCCGGTCAATTCGGCGTGGAAGCCGGTGCCCACCTCGAGCAATGATCCCGTCCGGCCATGGATATCTACGAATCCTGCGGTCGGCTCTGTTATTCGCGACAGAATTTTCAGCAGCGTGCTTTTCCCCGCGCCATTGCGACCAATGATCCCAATCGCCTCACCATGCCGAATCGAGAAACCAACGTCGCGGAGCGCCCAGATTGTGTTCTCTTCGGTTTGGCCATTATTGCCCTTGAAAATGCCCCGGAGTTTCTGGAGGGGCAGTGAAAAAGCTTCCGCCACCGTATCGCGGAGCGCTTTATAAACCTCGGTTCCGCCAATCCGGTATTGCTTGCTGAGAGATTCGCTATGAATAGCAATGTTTCCCAATGCTACACCGTGTCTGCGAAGGTTTTTTCCATTCTTCGGAAATAGAAAGCTCCAGCAACTAGCAAAAAGGCCGCCGCCACCGAAGACACAAGGATCATCTGCGTTGGGCCACTCTTTTGTCCGAGCAGCGCCCAACGGAAGCCTTCCACCACGCCCGCCATTGGATTCAGGCCGTAGATGATTCGCCATCGTTCCGAAAGGAGGCTGCTTGGATATGCAATCGGTGTCGCGAACATCCAGAATTGAACGATGAACGGTATGACATACCGCACATCCCTGTAATGAACATTCAGGGCGGAGAACCAGAGTCCGGCTCCGAGAGCCATGATTAGCGCGAGAAGCAGGAAGCCGGGAAGGCAGAATGCCTGAGCTTTCAGACTTATCCCATAGTAGATCATCATGCCGAGAAGAACGATGAATGCCAGGACAAAATCCAAAAGCTGTGAAGCAACCGCCGAGATCGGAACTATCAGCCTCGGGAAATAGACTTTCGTGAGAAGGTGCGCGTTAGCCACAAGACTGTTGGAAGATTGCGAGAGGCTGTTGGCAAAAAGGGTCCAGGGCACCAGCGCAGTGTAAGCGAAAAGTGGATAGGGCAAGCCATCCGATGGGACCTTTGCCAGCCGCCCGAAAAAAAGGCTGAATACCAGCATGGTGAAAACAGGCTGAATGATAGCCCATGCCGCACCAAGCAATGTTTGCTTGTAGCGAACCTTGATGTCACGCAGGGTAAGAAAATATAGAAATTCCCTGTATTCCCATAGTTCTTTCAGGCGGAGGGATACCCATCCGGATTTTGCTTCAATACGCAGAAAAACCGGGGATCTTCCTTCCGAAAGCTGCGTAGCATTCCGAGGCAGTTCGAGTGTTTCCATTTTCCTGACTTCTGTCGGCTGCAATGGCCTCGCCATCCTGTAAAGGCAAATGGATCGCCACGGACACATATGCATTAGCCATGCCAGAGCATGGGGTTAGGGAAAGTCGGCCTAAGCCGGCACTGTATTCATGACAATATTGAGGGGGTAACGATCACCCAAATGTTTCAGGTTGTTGTGGATAGACCGATGCCAAGCCGGCTCTGCATCGTGCCGGCTGGCGAGGCAACGAACTCGCAACAGGAGGCTTTTGCCCTGAACACAAGCCCCTGCACGACGAAAACACAGCTATGGTGTCATAATCTTGACTCTGGACAATGCCATGTCCTTGGAGCGCGCAACCCTGGCGAGCTTCACCTATCTGGGCAGGTTTTGCTCTCCCTGGATCTCGAAGGATGCCGTCACGGCCGCTGCCGTGGCTCCCGGCTGTCCGCCCGCGACCGTAATGCTGTATTTGCCGGCCCCGACGAGCCGGGTCCCTGCTTCGTTCACGTAGCTAAGGTCCCGGTCGTTCAGTGCAAACTGCACCCTCCGGCTTTCTCCGGCGTTCAGGTGAATGCGCGTAAAACCGCGAAGAGCCCGGCGCGGAGCTCCGGGAACTTTGGGAAAACTGATATACACTTGGACAACCTCGTCTCCGTCCCGCTTGCTTGTATTCGCAACCTGAGCCTCAATCTGGAGCCGCTCTCCGGCCGTTAGCTTCGTTTTGGAGAGTTTGAGGTTTGAATAGCTAAAACTGGAATAGCTGAGTCCATAGCCGAAGAGGTACAGAGGCTCTCCTTCGAAGTACCGGTACGTCCGGTGCGCCATCGAGTAATCTTCGAAAGCAGGAAGCTGTTCCACCCCCTTGTAGAAGGTGACGGGCAGGCGTCCCGCGGGATTGTTCTCGCCCGCGATGGTTTCGGCAACTGCAGTGCCGCCTTCTTCGCCAGGATACCAGGCTTGCAGGATTGCATTCGCGTGTTCACTTGCCCAGTTCACGGCGAGAGCGCTTCCGCTCATCAGGACGACGATAAGCGGCTTTCCGGTCGCCTTCACGGCCTCGATCAATTCCTGTTCTTCTTTGGGCAAATCGAGACTTGTCCGGTCGCCGCCTTTGAAACCAGGTGTATCGACTCGCATTTCCTCGCCTTCGAGGTCCGATGTGATGCCCACGACGGCGACGACGATGTCTGCCTGGCGCGCTGCTTCGACCGCGCGCTGCCGCGCGTCTTGAATCGCCGGTTTCCAGACGAAACGCGCGGAAGCGAAAAAGCCTGGGGTGGATTCTATTTTCACGGCATGCTTCCGCCCCTGTTCAAGCGAAAGCTCAACCGTGTTTGGCGCGGATTGAAGGTTTCGGCTTGTATCGATGAGCAGCTTGTCATCCAGGAAGAGACGATTGCCGACACCCTCCACTCCCAGGATGTATTTCCCTGATGTGGGGGGTGTGAACCAGCCGGTCCAGCGAGTGGGGCGCGCCGGTTTTGATATCGACGAAAAGGACCCCGGTTCCGCACCAAGCATTACCTGGGGATCCGTTCGCGTTTCCACCGGGGTGCCGCTGAAATCGTTGCTTGCAAAAACCTCCGCTGTGAGTCCCGTAGCACCGGCCTCCGTGCTCAATGCCGAAGTCGGAACCAGCTCGTTTGGCCGGAGAAAGGGCGTGCCGGGTTCAAACAAAACTTGAGAATTCGGAAAGTGCTTCTGAATCCCGGCGAGTGCAGTTGTTGAACTCGAGGGCGTGCCATTGTAGTTACCGAGGAGCACGCGGCTGGAATCTGCAAGTGGCCCTACGACCGCAATTTTTGTGGGCTTGCCCGTGATGGGCAGGATCCCGTCGTTCTTCAGCAACACCATCGATTCACGCGCAAGCTTCAGTGCGAGCTGCCGATGAGAGGGACTGTCCATTTCCGAATCCGGAACCTGCGCCTGTCGGACCGTATCGGATGGATCGAATAACCCGAGGGCGAAGCGCGTGCGCATCATCCGTGTGACGGCAGTGTCGATCTCCGATTCGGAAAGAAGACCCTTCCGCACAGCATCAATATATTTCTGATACTCGGGGGTCCCTCTTTGCGATCCGAACGAAGCCAGGCAATCATTGTCTGTGCCTGCTTTGATTGCAGCAGCGGCCGCCTCTTCCGCCGTCTTGACATATTTATGTCCGGTTTGGATGTCGTTGACGGCGTTGCAGTCGCCGGTTACAAAGCCCTTAAATTTCCATTGCTTCCGCAGGGTTTCGTTCAGCAGGAAGTCGCTGGCGCATCCCGGAACGCCATTCACGGCGTTGTAGACACACATGACGGTGTTCACGTTGCCTTCCACGACCGCTTCGCGGAAGGCAGGAAGGTAGGTGTCCTCGAGATCATGGTTCGATACTTTGGCATTGAAACTGTGCCGCAGCGGCTCGGGGCCGCTGTGAACCGCGTAATGCTTGGCTGTCGCAACAGCTGTGAGATGATTCGGGTCGTCCCCCTGCAGGCCCGTAATGAAGGCCACCCCCATTTTGCCGGTTAGATAAGGATCCTCGCCGTAAGTCTCCTGTCCGCGACCCCAGCGAGGGTCGCGAACAATGTTGATGTTGGGTGAGAAGAAAGTGAGTCCCTGGAAAATCCGTCCGGCAGTTTTCGCCTTCGTCGCCTGATTGAATTTGACGCGCGCTTCCACCGCAATCGCTTTCGCCATTTCATGGAGAAGAGGCGCATCGAAGGTTGCGGCGAGTCCAATCGCCTGCGGAAACACGGTGGCAATACCGTTCCTGGCAACGCCGTGCAGCGCTTCAGACCAGAGGTTGTATTCCGGCACGCCCAGACGTGGTATCGCGCGCGTGCTGTTGACGAGTTGTGAGGCCTTTTCTTCCAGTGTCATGCGGGCGACAAGATCGGCGGCGCGCTTTTCGAGCGGCTGTGTGACGTCGAGATACGCCGGCTGTCGTTCCTGTGCGGACACAAAGCGCGCTAAAAGCAGCACGACAACAAGTGCAAACGGGGCCATGCGGAAGATCCTCAGAGTCATAGTTCCTCCCATCAGTTTGTGAGGTCACTTTTTCATGATTTATAAATTGCAGCGGCTATAATAACGGATAAGGTTGGGTTTACGATGCAAGTAATAACCATTCCCGCATTCACCGACAATTACATCTTTCTGCTTCTCGACGATCTCTCTCCGGATTTGGCAGTGGTGGATCCGGGTGATGCGGAGCCGGTGCTTCGATATTTAAAGCATCGCGGTCGTCGCTTAACCGCGATCCTTAACACGCATCATCATCGAGATCATACGGGAGGAAACAAGGAACTTCTGATGCACTATCCTGGAATTCCGGTATTAGGGGGCGCCGGCGACCATGGCCGCATCCCGGGACAGACAGCATTCCTAAGAGAAGGGGATGAGGTCTCGACATCCGGCGCGAAGGCAAAGATATTGGATGTACCGGGGCACACAAGGGCGCACATTGCCTACTTTTTTGCAGGCGAGAATAACGGAGGAGAGTTGTTTTCGGGAGATACGGTTTTCGGAGGCACGATCGGCAATTTATTTGAGGGCACCCCTGAGATAATGTTCGCGTCGATTCAGAAGATCCGGGCATTGCCGCGCCAGACCCGGATCTGGTGTGCCCACGAATACACGCTCCAGTATGTGCGTGAGTCGGCCGGACTCGACCCGGGGAATGCCCGGCTGGCAGAACGTCTGAAGCGTCTCGATGCGGCTGCATCCGCCCAGCCAACCGTGCCTTTATCCATGCAAGAAGAATGCGAGACAAATCCATTTTTTCGCTGGGATGCCCCTTCGTTAAATGTCCAGCTGTCAACGAGGCCGGGCCTCCCGACCTTCCAACGTCTTTGTGAAATCACTTAAATGTATCCTTCGGTGTTTCATTAAGCGTTAGAGTTCTTTTTTCTGCACTTCCAGCACTGCAGGGCTGCAAATCCTTCCGATCCTGCCTCATCAGCTGCAATTCGCCGTAGATGAAGGCCAGCGGCGGCCAGCCCGCGCAGACAAACGTCCAAATGCGGTTTGAACGCCAGTCCGATACTTTCAACATGTTGGCCTCGAGTAAAGAATCCATGCCGGTTCCCGGTTGCTCTCCGGAAGCGACCGCCCAAACAGCCTCAGGCAGGGAAGACGCCGCAAGCCGTGGCCAACCGGCAATCCGCTGCGCCTGAAGGCTGCCCAGAAGCACCAAACAGATGCAAAGCCCGACAACGCGTTCTTTTCTCATCTGCGCTTTTTCCTTGCCTTATTGGAAGACTTATCTGGATTAGACAACCCAAAGCCCCAAAAAGTTTCCAGGCCTGTATTGCAAAACGCAATATATATATTACTGATTGTGATATCAGTCAAGCGAAAAGCAAATTGTGCAAGGTTCCCCGTTTTCCGGTGCACATTTCCAGTTGAAGTCGGACTTTATATTTGATGTAAACGTCGGCCAGAGAATGAGAAACGGGGAACTGGAAACGCACTAATGCACACGCCCGACGATGAGAAAAGACGGGAAGAGAAACCACACTTCATTGAGGACTTACAAGAGGTGCCCCAGGCCTTGAAGAAAATCTGAAATTATTTTCAAAGCGTCGCAGGCGTTTCTCGGCATGAGATGATCACCTGTTTTCACGCGGAGAGAGGCGCCGAGAGATACTATCGCGCGCCCAGTTTCGCTTGAAGATCCTGAAACAAGTTCTGAAGCAGCACTTGATCGTAGCCACGGAAGAATGCTATTAGAACGCCTCTCCGGGTCTCGGAAATCTCGCCTGCCACCTGCACCCGCACCTTTTGCACGCTATCGTAAGTCGGAGGATTCGCCTTGGGATCTCCAGGTGTCTTTACGGCTTTGACACTGATCTGAACTTTGTAGGACCAAGAGCCGCCCAGAACCACTACTCCTTCATTCCAGGTGGTTCGGAGGTAGCCGGATTCCTTGTCCATGGTGGCGATATCAAAATTGTTTTCCAGAATAGTATTGATGGTCGTCTGCCAGCACTTGTCATACTGGCTCTGCAACTCATCACGCACCGGTAGCTCGCGCCATACTGCATCGCCTGTCACAAATCTCGCCCGGAGCGGCTTAGGTACGTTTGCTGCAAACAGGCTGCATGCAACCACCAAAATGAGAAGAATGGAAACTGCGATTCTCTTATTCATTTTTTTCTCCCTAAAATTCCGTATAGGATTACCATATCTCATCAATCGGTAGTTGCATAGCTATCTTTGCTTTTATTGGGTAAAAAGGTCCAGAAGAGCGGGCGCCACGAATCTTAGGAATGCGAATGCGTGTAACTCGTGAAATTCGCGGCGTTCGCTTTTGGCAGAACGTATGGCGCGCGCTGCGGCCTGGAGAGCATTGCATTTGCGGCGTCATCGTTCTGGAATTTTTCCTTTTTCGGATCCCAATGCAGCGCGCGCCTGGTCTCCATGGCGATGTGATGGAGCAGGCACGCCGAGCAGGAACGGTGCGCGACCTCAGCCGGCGCAATCGGTTCCTTCCTGCTGCGGATGCAGTCCAGCCAATTGCCGTGGTGATCGGGACTTTCGTACAGATGAACCTCATTCCAGCCGATCGGGGATTTTATGATCCCGGGATCGCTTGCGGATAGTGCCTGCGTATCCTGGAGTTTGGAAACCGGATCGCTGGCCGTGACCTGCTCGTTGCCGCGGGAGACGAACAGCCATCCTTTGGTTCCCTCGAATCGAATCCCGTTCGGGAAATCGCCGCTGACGATCATCCGCACACCGTTGGCATAAAGCGCTTCGGTTCTGAAATTACCGTGAACGTCCCAAAGTCCTTTTTCCGGGAATTCCGCGGTTCCGGAAATTTCGATCGGTCCCGTGTATTCAGTGTCCATGGCCCAATGAGCGCAGTCGATATGGTGTGAACCCCAGCCCGTGATCATTCCCGCACCGAACTGTTCGCAGCGGAGCCAGCCTGGGCGATCGTAGCTGTTCTGCGGGTGAACCAGTCGACGCGGATATAACCTGTACCGCCGTCGCCACGCAGCCCGAGATCGCCAAAGTCCTTGAATTCCGGATATTGTGGATGATGCACGTTCCCGATCTGGGAGAAAGCTACTTCCGCCTGCTTCGAGCCCGTGAAGAAAAGGAATTGATCTACCTGGTGTGACGCGATATCGCAGAGAATTCCACCATAACGCTTTTTGTCGAAAAACCAAGCTGGCCGCTGACTGATGTTCATGCGGTGCGGCCCCAGCCCGACCGTCTGGATGACTCGCCCGATCGCTCCTGTTTTCACCTGTTCTCCTGCTTTGACGGTGGCGCGATTTTCAAAGCGTTCGCTGTACATAATCGAAAAAATGCGGCGAGTCTGTGCTTGCACCCGGCGAACTTCTGCCAATTGCTCGAGCGTGGTAATCCCGGGCTTATCTGCCATGTAGTCCTTTCCGTGCTGCATCACCCGAATGCCCAGAGGAGCCCGCTGATCCGGGATGCCGGAGCTCAATACAAGCTGGATGGAGCCATCTTCGAGTATCTCTTTTTCGCTGCGAGCGAGCTTCGCCTGAGGATATCTTTTGCCGAATTCAGCTGCGAGATCCGGTTCCGGCGCATAGAACAATACCAGCGCGCCCCCTCCGCGCAGCACGGCCTCCACCATTGCATAGATATGAGAATGATTCACATTAATGACTGCGAAACGAATTTTGGGCGGAGCATCCTTGCTTTGTTCGCTTGCGTAAGAATCGAAGGCCAACCTCGGCCCGATTGTCGCAGCGGCCAGACCGGCTACTGATTTTAGAAAATCCCGTCGGTTCTCCTGCGTCATGTCCATGCGGTTTCCTCCAATTGCTGCAGGGTCGTTTTGATTGTTTTGCCTCGATTCCTTTTAGCATATATTCTGAGAAGTAGATTCGCAAAAATCGATCCGGCCTCAAAATCTCCCAACAATAGCAGGGCGTGGAAATTTTGAGGCTTCGAGGTAGCGCCTGTTTAGGAGAAGATCTGATGGCTGATGAACGAAACATGATCGTTGAGACAAGCTGCGGAAAACTGGAAGGCATTTTTGAGAGGGGTTTGCACACGTTTAAGGGCATTCCTTATGCGGCTCCACCGGTTGGAGAGTTGCGATGGCTGCCGCCGCGGCCGCCCAAACCCTGGAGCGGGGTGAGACCTGCAAAGACGTACGGCGCGATTGCTCCGCAAGAATCCTTCCCATTGCCCGGCCTCCCGGATGAATCCGAGCCGCAGAGCGAAGACTGCCTGTTTTTGAATATCTTCTCTCCTGGATTGGACGGAGCGTCGCGTCCGGTAATGGTATGGATCCATGGCGGCGCCTTCTCGATGGGATCCGGCTCAACGCAGATGTATACAACCGGGACGATCGCTTCCCAGGGCAACATTGTGCTGGTGACCATCAATTATCGGCTGGGAGCTTTGGGTTTTCTCAATTTGGACGAAGTCACCAAAGGCAAGATACCTTCCACCGGGAATGAGGGACTTCAAGACCAGATAGCAGCTTTGAGATGGGTGAAAAAGAATATCGCTGCCTTTGGGGGGGACCCTGAAAACATTACCGTGTTCGGCGAATCTGCAGGCGCAATGAGCATTGGTTGCCTGCTCAACATTCCGGAAACTTGTGGGCTTTTCGAAAGGGCAATCCTTGAGAGTCCGGTGGGTGAAATGGCCCGTCCGCTGGATGCGTCGGTGAGAATTTCAGAGGAATTTCTGAAAATAACAGGCTTGAGCGCTGATGATGTTTCCGGTTTGAGATCTCTTCCAGCTACGACACTCCTTCGAGCACAGCAGGAAACGGCAATTAAAACGGAACAGGGCGCAGCGCCGATGATCCCGGTGGCCGACGGACTTGTGATGTCCGAAATGCCGCTGCAATTATTTGAAGCCGGTCTGGCATTCAAAGTTCCTATCCTTATAGGATCTAACCTGGAAGAGGACAAATTTTTTTCCATGATGAATCCGAAAATCTATAAGGTGGATGAGGAGGGTTTACGGCAACATGTTTCCAAGTACGTTATAGCCGCCGATATCGAGAAATTAATCGGCGCTTATCGAACGGCCAAGGCAAAGCGTGGGGAACCGACCACGCCTTTTGAAATACTCTCGGCCATCAATACGGATTTCATGTTTCGCAAAACAGCCCGGCGAATTGCCGAAGCCCAATGCAAACACGCCGCGGGCGGATACAACTATTTGTTCAGGTGGAAATCGCCGGCGGCCGGCGGGATTTTAGGCGCTTCCCATGTCATCGAGATTGGCTTCGTCTTTGGGAACTACCATCCAACCTTGAACGGGAGCGGTCCGGAAGCGGATAAGCTGTCGAAAGAAATGCAGGATGCATGGGTGAGCTTTGCGCGTACCGGAAATCCAAGCTGCAAAAGCCTAGGTGAATGGCCGAAATATAGCAGCGGCAGATCGACCATGGTTTTTGACAGGACCAGTCGGCTTGAAAGAGCCGTTTATGAAGAAGAGCGGCAAATCTGGGAAAAGCTGACTGAACTAAAATACTCCAACATGCTATAGAAGTATTCTTGAAAAACAAAACGCCACGAATTCCACGGATAAAAGCTTGAATCCGTGATAATCCGTGGCGTTTTTAGCTTTTTCTAAGTGAATTTTGGGACAACCACAGAACCAATGCATGACCCAAGAAAAATACTTCACTCAATTCTATGCCTACTCTGCAGAAGTTTTTTACTGTAATCTTCAGGTAAGTTCGTGTGTGGCTTTTAAGATCTTGGAAGACAATGCTTTAGAAATCCACAAAAGGAAAGGCTGGGTAGATGCTGCTTGCAATTCGAGTCACCATTGCAATTTTTTTCGGCAGTTTGGTTTTGTGGTCTCAGACGCTAAACGAAAATCTCGGCACGCTCTCCCCCGCAGGTGCGGAGGCAAAACCAGTGAAAACCGTCTCCGCCACACCTCTCGTGAACCAAAAGGTGCCGTTGTCGCCCGGCCAATTCACTTTGAATATGAATCTGTCTCAATTTTCACCCGCTTTCGGGAATTTGGGTTCGACAACGCCGTCGGTATTTTCGTCGGAGACCCAGGCGGCACCTTCGCAGACGCCGCCTTCGCAACCCAAAGCCTTCAGCTATGGAGACGCCTATTGGACCAGACACAAGATCCATAAGTACGCCAGCATTGCGACCTTGCCGTTGTTTATTTCAGAAGTGGTCGTCGGGCAGAAGCTTGTGAATGAAACCGGCACGAACAATTCACTGGGCTCGGCGCACTCTGCCCTGGCGGCCGGAATCGGCGTGCTTTTTGGCGTCAATAGCGTCACAGGGATCTGGAATATGTGGGATGCCCGAAAAGATCCCAACGGGCATAGAAAGCGGACGATCCACGGAATCCTAATGATGGCTGCGGATGCTGGGTTCGTGGCAACCGCGGCTTCTGCACCGAAGAGAGAAAATAACGCGCAAGGCGTTCGAATCAGCAGCAACCCCTCGACCCACAGGGCTATTGCCCTTACCTCAATAGGAGTTGCGACGGTCGGTTACGTCTATATGCTCTTCGCACGATGAAAGAGAATGGCGTCATGCATCGATGGATGCATTGGCGAGAACAAGTTCTCTTGTCCTGCACAGCTTGGCTCTGGCATGTCGCTCTTTTTGCAGGTACTCTTTTAACTATTGCAGCATGAACACGGCAGTCTCTTGAGTTTTTCTATGAAAGAAATAACAGCCCATCCGGCATATGAGGGGGAATGGGATGGCGATTGCAGCCGAAGAAGTTTTTTGGGCAAAGCATCCTGTGCTGTTATTGCAGCTCTTGTCGCCTCGGGGGTTGCCGCCGGTGACGCATCGGCTTTCCCAATTCTCGAAACTTCAGCCGAGACTGCAGAGGGGAGCGATCGCCCTTATCCTTTGCCCACCGCAGATGGAGTCAGCATCGACCAGAACAATCAGGTCATTCTGGTGAGATCCGCAAATCGCGTTTATGCATTTGCCCTGGCTTGCCCGCATCAAAATACGGCACTCCGCTGGAGACCGCAGGATCAGCATTTTCAATGCCCCCGGCACGCGGCGAAGTATCAGCCGGACGGTACCTTCATATCCGGCCATCCCACGCGCAATATGGATCGGTTCGCGTTGCATCTCGAGGAAGAGAAGGTGGTGGTAGATCTGTCGAATCTGTATCGCTCGGATCAGCAGATGAACCAGTGGGAAGCTGCGGTTCTTGTCCTGTAGGTCTTGAAAGACAAAACGCAACGAATTCCACGGATTATCACGGATAAAAGCCTGAATCCATGGAATCCGTGGCGTTTTTGGCTTTTTCTAAGAAGACATTTTTTTAATACGAGTGTTGGGTGAATCCCGGAATAAGCCGCCGTGATATGCGATGACATTGGCTATGTCAAACTGTATTTTGTTCATTGTATTTTTGTTGAACGTATCGAAAAAGTGATCTAATGAACCCGGGAACAATGTGCGAGTTCGAAATCGATAAAGCAGGGAACTGGAATTACAGGGGCATGGAAATGTCCCGGCGCAATCAATGCTATTTTTTTCACAAAAGCGAGCGGCACTATTTTCCCCATATGCAACACGGCAATTAAGAATTCAGATAAGGATGCACAATGAAATATTCAATCATGGAAAGTCCTATCGGGCCCTTGACAATCGCCGGGGATGAAGACGGACTTCGTTTCATCCTGTTTGGTGCAGATCATCGAGCTTCAAATTCCTGGACGCAGTGGCAGGAGTCGGGCTCCAGTATCGTCAATGAGACAATCTGCCAACTTAGAGCATACTTTGACAGAAAGCTGACAGAATTTCATCTGCCTCTTAAACCGGAGGGGACTCCGTTCCAGATGGAAGTGTGGCGGGAATTGCAGAATATACCTTACGGCACTGTGATCTCATATGGCGAGCTGGCGAGGCGTATCGGCAGGCCCAAGGCTTCACGAGCTGTCGGAGCAGCGAACGGTTTGAATCCGATCCCGATTGTGATTCCCTGTCACCGCGTCATTGGGAGTAACGGCAAGATGACGGGTTATGGCGGCGGCGTGCCGATAAAGGAAGCGCTGCTCAAATTGGAAAACGCCACGGAATTCACGCATTCAGTTAGTTGAATGCGTGAATTCCGTGGCGTTATTCCAGCTCTTTAGGAGGCAGGTTTAATTTCCACTTTCCAGGCTTGATCTCCCCAACGGATTGTCAGGACAACGCCGTTGCCTTCCGGCTCAAAGCCGTAGATGAGTATCTCCGACTTGGCAGCGGAAATTTGTTTCAGAGGAATTCGGGCCACTTCCTGATTCGCTATGGTGCTGTAATCCATGAAATGCGGATAGGGTCGGTTGGATCTATCCGATGCGGACTTTGGGAGGGGCGTGTCAGCGGGCTGCCCGATTTCGCGGTTCACAATCAGGGCATAGTCACCTCAGGACAATACATATACAGCGAATAAGAGCCGGCAGGCACTCTCTTTCCGGCAATATCCAGATCGGTTTCCGTGCTAAGGATCGTAACGGCCCCGGAGCCGGCGCGCCAGATGCGATCCGGCGGAAGTTGCTTCATTAAATCTGCCAGCTTCCTCCCTTTCAGAAGCGGCCGCCCGTATTCG